>PWIZ01000395.1 GCA_003560175.1 Halomonas sp.
CCTCGTTCCTTGTTCCTCGTTCCTTGTTCCTTGTTCCTCTCCGCTCCGCTACGTAGACTGCTTAATGAAACATCATGGATGAACCAAAGTCTCGCACTGTCGAAGAGCCCTTCTCAGGAGTAGATACGATGCGCATTTCCCCGTTGGTCGCCGCTGCCACCCTCTCACTTATCACCGTTTCCGGTCAGGCCTTGGCTTACCAGGCCGGTGATGTCTATGTGCGTGGCGAGTTCGAGAAGTCCGATCTCGCCTCCAACCAGCTCTCCCGCGAGAGCGGCTTTGGCCTCGCCGGTGGCTACCTGTTCACCGACATGTTCGGCGTCGAGCTCGGCATCGGCGAGAAGCTGGAGCACGACTTCGTGCTCAACGCCGGTGACGCCGGCAGCCTGGAGCGCATGCCCGTCAACCTGCTGCTGCAGTACTACCCGCTGGGTGGCGTCGCGGAATCCCGGGTACAGCCCTTCGTCGGGGTGGGTATGAACTACACCCGCTTCTCCAGCGTCAGCAACGCCGACCTGAGCGTGGACAGCAACTACGGCTTCGCCGGCCAGCTGGGCATGGACCTGGTGATCACCGACAACCTCAGCGCCACCAGCTTCGCCCGCTACACCGAGGTCGATGCCACCTTCGAAAGCGGCGGCCAGACGGTGGAAGACGTACGCCTCGACCCGATGACCGTGGGCGCGGGCATCACCTACCGGTTCTAACGGGGACAGACCCGCATTGAAGCTCTGGATGACCTCCAAGGCTTGAGCCCACTGGTGGGAGATCGGCTTCGCCGAGCGAATGGCGGCGAAGCCGCCCGGCGGGGTGACCGCCTAGCAACAAGAAGACCCCGCCGAGGCGGGGTCTTCTTGTCTTGCAGAACCACCGCTACCCGGGGGTAGCGCCGGCACTCAAGCAGAATTACTTCTGCATGGAGCGCTGGAACATACGGTTCATTTCGTCACGGTTCTGCTCGGACATCTGCATGGCCGCCTGGGCGTCACGCTGCGCCTGGTTGGCGGTGTTCTGCGCCTGGGTAGCGATGCTACGGGCTTCTGCCGCGTCAGCCTGGGCGGACTCGGCAGTCATGCGAACTTCTTCCAGGGCGCCACTGGAGGCGCAACCGGCCAGAATGACCAGCGAGGCGGCAGCGGCGGACAGCTTCAGAGTAGTTTTAAAAGTCATGGTGTTCTCCTTGAGTCTTCCTTGGGTACTGCGTTGGTTATCGCCTGACATTCAGGCTTCCTGCACGGGCAGGCCATCTTGCAGCGACTTGTGCAGCTTAGCACAGGAGTCAAACGCTGTTTTATTATAGACGACGGCGCTTGTCCATAGCCTTCAACATCCCTTGCGCAATGAACAGCCTAGCGGATCACGACTCGGGTGCCAATGCCGATCAGCGAGACGAGTCGCTCGACCTGTTCATCGGTCACCGCCACGCACCCCTGGGTCCAATGGAACTGCTGATGGACATCGGGGTCACCCTTGCCGATCCCGTGGATTCCGATGAAGCCGCCCAGGGCCGTCTGCTGGGGCGGATAGCCCCGGCGACGATAATAGTCGTAGTAATCGTCATAGTCCTGTTGAGTGAAGACCCCCTCCTCCAGCGCCATGCGCGCATGGGTCGGCGTGGGGTAGTCCAGCCCGATGAAAATATGCCAGTCGCTCCGGTGGTTGAAGCGATTGACCCGGAACTCGCCCCGCGGCGTGACGTTACTGCCGCGCAGCCGCGCGGACTTGGCGCCGCTGCGCCCCAGCGAGATCGGAGCGAAACGGTCCAGCTGCCGATTGCCCCGGTAGACGGTCAGGGTCGCCTCGCGGTCGTCAACGAGCACCCAGACCTCGTTGTCATGGCGGGGCACAGGGGCGCGCGTCAGCAGGGTTTCGATCAGGTTCGCAGAAGCCTGCTGGCTGCCGAGCAGCGCCAGGGGAGCGCCCAGGGCCATCAGGGTGAAGCGGCGGCGGGAGAGGGGATTCATCGGGATAACACTCGATGTGGGATCAGGAGGATATTCGTCTTGGTTTATAGCGCACTCGCCCCCCTTTTGTCAGGTGTTGGGGCCACAACGCCGTCAGCACTGATCCGGGGCATGGCCACCCGGGGCGGTGCCATCTAGGCTGTGGAGAGCGGCGGCCACCCCGCCTCACGCGTCTGGACGCTCCGTTGATGGACAAGGAATCCCGCATGACCCAAGCCAATCGCCCCGCCCTCCCCGCCGCCTTCGCCGACGACCCGACCTTCGCCACCTGGGCCGCCGGCTACGGCGTGATCCACCATGACGCGGTCACCGTGGAGCGCATCGCCGAGCTCCTCAGCCGACATGCCCGGGACCCGGCACGGCAACGGGCCTGGCTCGAACGCCTCATCGCCGCCGACCGCCTTAGCTGCATGGGCATGTGGCTGGTGGCCCACATGACCTACGCCCGGCGCGTGCGCCTGGACGGCGAGCCGTTGACCGCGGAGGACTTCAAGCCCACCCCCGAGGGGCACACCGGCGGCGCGCTCAACATGGTGCCGGCCTACGCGGGGTATCTCGCCGCCAATGCCATGAGCGAGCTCACGCGCAGCTGGATGATGGGCCAGGGCCACTGCGTGGCCGCCGTCGACGCCATCAACCTGCTGGTGGACAACATGGGGCCCGCCCACGCCAAGCACTACGCCCTGGATGATGCCGGCCTCACCCGGCTGGTCAACGACTTCTACCGCTGCGCCGTGGACCCCGACGGCTTCCCTGTCTCGCCGCTGGGCAGCCATGTCAATGCCCACACCGCCGGGGGCACGGGAGAAGGCGGTTATCTCGGCTTCGCCGGGCTGCAGTACGTGCATATGCCGCTGCCCGGCCAGCACCTGGTGGCCTTCCTCAGCGACGGCGCCTTCGAGGAGCAGCGCGGTAGCGACTGGGCCTCGCGCTGGTGGCGGGCCGAGGACTCGGGGCCGGTGGTGCCGGTGATGATCGCCAACGGCCGGCGCATCGACCAGCGCACCACCATGAGCCAATCCGGCGGCACCGACTGGTTCGAGGACCATCTGGTGCTCAATGGCTTCGCGCCGCTGACCATCGATGGCCGCGACCCCGCCGCCTTCGTCTGGGCGATCCTGACCGCCGAGGAGGAGCTGGCCGACCAGGCCGAGCGAATCCACGCCGGGCGAGTCCACGCCGGGCGAGTCCACGCTGGGCGAAACCGCTACCCGCTGCGCCTGCCCTACGTGATCGCCGAAACGGTCAAGGGCTTCGGCTTCCCCGGGGCCGGCACCAACGCCGCCCACAACCTGCCGCTGGTCGACAACCCCTTCCATGATGACGCCGCCCGTGCGGCCTTCAACGCGGGGGCCCGGGCCCTGCATGTGCCCGAAGATGAACTGCGGGCGGCCATCGCCGTGCTCAACAATCATGCCGAGAGCGGCCGCGTGCAGGAGCGAGACCATCCCCTGGCGGACCCGCATCCTCCCCTGCCCCGCCTGCCCGAGCTGCCCGAGCGGCCCCTGGGTGAAGCCGTCTCGCCCATGGCCGCCATCGACGAGGCCTTCGTGGCCCTGGTGGACGCCAACCCTAACCTGCGGGTGCGGGTCGGCAACCCCGACGAGATGCGCTCCAACCGGCTCAACCGCACCCTGGACCGGCTCAAGCATCGGGTCACCGAGCCCGAGGAGGGCGTAGCCGAGGCGCTGGAGGGCTGTGTGATCACCGCGCTCAACGAGGAGGCGGTGGTCAGCGCGGCGCTGGCCAACAAGCAGGGACTCAATCTGGTGGCCAGCTACGAGGCCTTCGCCGTCAAGATGCTCGGCGCCATGCGCCAGGAGATCCTCTTCGCCCGCCACTGCCGCGAGGCGGGCCGCCCCCCCGGCTGGCTCTCGCTGCCGGTGCTGGCCAGCTCCCACACCTGGGAGAACGGCAAGAACGAGCAGTCCCATCAGGACCCGACCCTGTGCGAGGCGTGGCTCGGCGAGATGGACGATGTGGCGCCGACCCTCTTCCCCATCGACGCCCCTAGCGCCAGCGCTGCCCTGCTCGCGCTCTATGCCAGCCGCGGGCGTATCGCCGTCATGGTGGTGCCCAAGAACCCGGTGCCGGTGGTGCTGGACGCCGCACAGGCCACACGGCTCGCCGAGGACGGTCTGCTCTGCCTGCGTGAGGCCGAGTCGCCGAGCCTGCAGCTGTTCGCCGTGGGCGCCTACCAGCTGGCGGAGATGGAGCAGGCACATGCCCGCCTGACCGGCGCCGGCATCGCGACGAGCCTCTTCGTGATTCAGGCGCCGGGCAAGCTGCGCGAAGCCCGTGACGAGGGCGAGGCCGCGTCGCTGCTCAGCCAGTGCCGGCTCAGCACCCTGGTGCCGGAGGTCTCCGCCCGGGTGTTTCTCTCCCACTGCCGGCCGGAGCCCCTGGCCGGGGTGCTGCGCCCGCTGGATACCGGCGCGCGCTCCCGCTTCCTGGGCTACCGCAACCGCGGCGGCACCCTGGATACCTTCGGTATGCTGTTTGCCAACCGCGCCACCTGGGCCCATGTGCTGGAGGCGGCCAGCGAAGTGGCCGGACTGGACCTCGAGACCCTGCTCAGCCCTGCGGAGCGGGACGCCCTGGCCGGCGAAGGCGACCCGGCGGTGCTGCGCCGGGACTGATCGCGCCCGGCCCCAGCCCCAGCCCCAGCCCCAGCCGAGCGGTATTGCCCACCACCGAGAGCGAGCTGGCCAGCATGGCCAGCACCGCCACCTGGGGCGGGATCACCATCCAGGCGGCCAGCCCCAGGGCCAGGGCGTTGTAGAGCGCCGAGAGCACCAGGTTCTGGTGCATTACCCGGCGGGTGGCCCGGGCGATGTCGAGCGCCGCGGGCACGCCCTGTACCCCGGCGCCCAGCAGCTGGATCGCCGCGGCGTCCCGGGCGGCGACGCTGGCATCCGCGGTGGCGATCCCCACCGTCGCCGCGGCCAGGGCCGGGGCATCGTTGCTGCCGTCGCCGACATAGAGCACCGGGGCCGGCAGCGCCGCCACCAGGTAGCGCTTGGCCTCCGGCGAGCGCCCGCCATAGCAGGCCTCGGGAGCCAGCCCCAGCCGCCGGCCGAGGCGGCGCACCAGCGCCGGGCGATCGCCGCTAATCAGCGCCAGGGTCAGCCCCCGGCGACGCAGCGCGTCCAGGCTGGCCGGCGCCGATGGGTGGGGCTCATCCTCGAGCCACAGGGTACCCAGCCACTGCGCGTCACGGGAGAGCCCCACCCCGGTGGCCCAGGGCGAACCGGTTTCCGCCTCGTGCCGCGATGGGCCCCGATCGCCCCACCCTGCGGTCAGCCAGCCGAGGGCGCCGATACGCAGACGCACACCATCGGCCTCGCGCACTTCGCGGCCTCGGCCGGGGTGCTCGGTGATCGTCATGGGCGCCTGGCCCGGGTCGAGCCTCGCCTCGGCGGCGGCGGCGCGCAGCGCCAGCCCCAGGGGATGCTCGCTGCCCCACTCGGCCCGGGCCGCCAGCGCCAGCAGTTCGTCCGGCTCCACGCCCGGGGCCGGGCACAGCGAGACCAGCCGCCGCGCCCCGCGGGTCAGGGTGCCGGTCTTGTCGAAGGCCACGGCGCGGGCCTGGCCGGCGAGCTCCAGGGCCGCCGGGTCGCGAAACACCACCCCGGCCTCCAGCGCCCTTGCCGTGCCCGCCAGGCTGGCCATCGGCACCGCCAGCCCCACCGCACAGGGGCAGGCCACCACCAGCACCGAGAGGGCGCGCACGGCGGCCTCCTCCGCCGCCACGCCGGCCAGCAGCAGCGCGGCCAGGGTGAGCAGGGCCAGCGCCACAGCGACGGGGCTGAGCCAGGCGGCGAAGCGCTCGGCCACCCGGCGCAGCTCCCCCTTGCCCGCCTGCAGGGCCTGCACCTGACGCTGCAGGCCGTCCAGCCGCCGCGCCCCCACCGCGGCGGTCACGCGCAGGGTGAAGGGCTCGCCCAGGTTACGACAGCCCGCCGTGAGCAGCGCGCCTCGGGTCAGGGTGCGCGGACGGCTCTCGCCGGTGAGCAGGGCGAGATCCAGCCGCGCCTCGGCGTCGAGCAGTTCCCCGTCCAGGGCCAGGGTCTCCCCGGTCGCCACGCGGATCCGCTCGCCGCATGCCACCTCGGCCGCGGGCACCGCCGCTTCGTCTCTCTCCTCCCTCGCTGGCCCCTCCTCCCTAGCTGGACCCTCCTCCCTCGCCGGACCCTCCTCACTCCTGCCCCCCCGCAGCCGACAGACCCGCGCGGGCATTGGGGCCAGCCCCTCCAGGGCGCGCAGCCCACGATAGCGGGCCAGGGTCTCCCCCCAGCGCCCAGCCAGCAGCAGCAGCACCAGCATCACCGCGGTATCGAAGTAGACCTCCGCGGAGCCTCGCCCCAGCAGCCACACCGAGACGGCGAGCGACCCGATGACACCCAGCGAGACCAGGGCGTCCATGCCGGGTCGCCCCGCCCGCAGGGTCCGCCAGGCGGCGCGATAGAAGGGCCCGGCGGCCAGGGTCACCACCGGCAGCGCGAAGGCACCGGAGACCCAGGCCAGCACCCGCTCCAGGCGCGGCTCGGGCAGGGCGCCGACGTAGATCAGCAGCGACGCCAGCATGGTCCACATGCCGAACGCCGTCGCCAGCAGCAGCCGCCCGACCAGGGCACGGCTCTCCGCGTCCAGGCGAGCGCGGGCATCCGGCGCCGACTCCAGGTCGCACAGGCGGTAGCCGAGCCCCCCCACCGCCGCGCCGATCCGCTCAGGCGTCACGGCCCAGGGCGCCCCCTCCACCAGCAGGGTGGCGGAGAGGTAGTCCACCCCCGCCCGACTCACCCCGGGCAGGCGACCCAGGCGGTGTTCGATGGCCAGGGCGCAGCTGGTACACCACATGCCCGCCACCGAGCGCAGCAGCCGGGCGTCGCCGCCCCTGGCGGCATCGGCCGCGGCGGCCTCTGTCCCCAGCAGGGAATCGCGTTCGGTATCGAAAGAGGCGTCGCCCAAGACCATGCTCGCTCCCCTAGAGGCAGGGTGGCAGTGCCACGATCGGCAGACCGGCGAAGGCCACGCCCGCCGCCGAGTAGCCGTGTAGCCCTGCCCCCACCAGGGCGATAAAGCGTTGCCTCCCGGCGGTCTGGCGACCGGCGCGCAGCCCTCGCCAGGCCAGCCAGCTCAGCAGCGCCAGGGTCACCAGGGTGAGCAGGCCCAGTCCGGCGTTGATGGCGGTGAGCGCGCCCTGCTCCGGTGACGGCGGCGCCAGTTCACAGGCCACCGAGAGGCCACCGTAGATCGCCACGAACCACAGGCTCCAGAGGGTCAGGCCCAGCACCAGCTGAACGGGGTGGCTCGGCGCCAGCCAGCGACGCAGCGGCATCATGAGCCCGCTCCCGTCAGCCGCGGCAGCAGGGCGATGGCCGCCGCGAGGATCCAGAAGACGCCGAGCTGGTAGCGCCACAGCAGGGCCACCACGCCGGGCTCGAAGGGCAGCCGAGCGCCGACCAGGCCGAGCCCCGCGCGCCAGGCCTGCAGCGCGGCCAGCACGGCGGCCAGCCCGCCGTGGGCGAGCAGGTAGGCGAGCCCCACCAGCAGGGTGGCGTCGTGGGCCGTGGCGGTGGGCTCAAGCCCTGCGCGGTAGAGCACCCCGGCCAGCAGCGCCACATGCAGCCCGCCGAGTACGGCGATGGCAAAGAGGGCCAGGGTCAGGCCCGACTCGCGCCCGCGCCGCAGCGCCGCCACCCGGCGCTCCAGCCAGAGGGTGCCCAGGGTGAGCGCCCCCCCGGAGGCCAGCAGCAGCGGCAGCGAGAGCGGCGACCGGGCGGGCATCTGCCACTGGGGCGCCACCGTCCAGAGGTAGAACCAGCCGAACAGCAAGGCGAGGAAGAAGGCGCCGTCGGCGAGCAGCGCCACCCCCATGGTCCAGCGCCCGGGCCCGTCGGCGGTGCGCGAGTGCAGCGGCGGGTCCTCGGGTTCGTCATGCCCCAGGGGCGCGGCCAGGGGGGCGGAAAGGGGGGCGGACAGAGGGTGGCCGCCGTTCTCCCAGGACCAGCGCAGCAGCAGCAGGCCCGCCCCGGCCAGGCCCAGCAGCGCCAGGGGGTAGAGGCGCACCAGCAGGCTCACGCAGACCACGGCCAGGCAGAGCGCGGCATAGAGCGGCAGCAGGCTGTTGCCGGGCAGGTGGATCACCTCGCGCACCCGGCCGGTGAGCGCCTCGCTGCCGAGCAGCTCGCGGCGGCCGTGGGCGGCGCCGGGCCGAGCGTGCTCGCCCCGGGCGATCTCGTCACCCAGGGTGGGGCTCACCCAGAGCGGATGGCGGCTCTCCACCCGGGGCAGGCTGGCGTAGTTGTAGTTGGCGGGTGGCATCGCCAGGCTCCACTCCAGGGTGTCGGCGCCCCAGGGGTTACGCGGGGCGGGGCGCCCGTAGCGACCGTGGAGCACCAGATCCACCAGCACCGCGGCGATGCCCGCCGCCATCATGAAGCCGCCGATGGAGGAGATCAGGTTGTAGAGGTCCCAGCCCATGGCGCTGTCGTAGGTGTAGACCCGCCGCGGCATCCCCAGCAGGCCGGTCCAGTGCATGATCAGGAAGGTGAGGTTGAAGCCCAGGAAGGTGAGCCAGAAGCCGAGCCGGCCGAGGCGCTCCGAGGGCATCCGCCCGGTGACCAGCGGCAGCCAGTAGTAGGCCCCGGCCACCAGCGGGAAGAACATGCCGCCCACCAGCACATAGTGCAGATGGGCCACCACGAAGTGGGTGTCGTGAACCTGCCAGTTGA
>PWIZ01000165.1 GCA_003560175.1 Halomonas sp.
CAGGAGATCCACCAGCTAGCCTTCTTCGATCCCCTTACCGGCCTGCCCAACCGGCGCCTGATGATCGACCGTCTGGAGGTGGCGCTCAAGGACAGCTATCGCAACGGCCAGTTCGGCGCGCTGCTGTTCCTCGATCTGGACCGCTTCAAGCAGGTCAACGACACCCTCGGTCATCACGCCGGTGACCAGCTGCTCCAGGAGGTAGCCCAGCGGCTGGAGGGGGTGCTGCGAGATACCGATACCGTCGCACGGCTGGGCAGCGACGAGTTCGCCGTGCTGCTCCATGACCTCGGGACCGAGGAAGAGGAGGTGGCGGTGATCGCCGAGCGGGTCGCCAACAAGCTGCTGGCGGTGATGCAGGCGCCGATGCGCCTCGGCGAGGAGCGCCCCGGCGAGGAGCGCCTCAGCGTGTCGGTGAGTATCGGCCTGACCCTCTACCGTGACCACGAGACCACCCTCGACGATATCCTGCAGCAGGCCGACATGGCGCTGTTTCAGGCCAAGGTGGGGGGGCGCAACACCCTGGCCTTCTTCGACCCCGCGATGCAGGTGCGCCTGCAGGTCCGCGCGCGGCTCGAGACGGACCTGCGACAGGCGCTGCCCAACGATGAGCTGCGTCTGCACTACCAGCGCCAGGTAGACGAGCGAGGCGCCGTTGTCGGGGTCGAGGCCTTGCTGCGCTGGCAGCACCCCGTGCGTGGGCTGGTCTCGCCCGGGGAGTTCATTCCCCTGGCCGAGGAGAATCGGCTGATCGTGCCGATCGGCCACTGGGTACTGGAGACCGCCTGCCGGCAGCTGGCAGCCTGGGCCGAGGACCCGGCGCGGGCGGCGCTGAGCCTCTCCGTCAACGTCAGCCCGCGACAGTTTCGCGAACCGGACTTCGTCGAGCGCGTGCTGGAGGTCCTCGAGGCGACCGGCGCCCCGGCCTCTCGCCTCAAGCTCGAGGTGACCGAGAGTCTGTTGCTCGAGGCGAGGGATCAGGCGCGCCGCCGCATGCTGGAGCTCCGCGAGCGGGGCGTATGCTTTGCCTTGGACGACTTCGGCACCGGCTACTCGTCGCTTGCCTATCTCAAGCGGCTGCCGCTGGATCAGCTCAAGATCGACCAGTCCTTCGTGGATGACCTGCTCGAGGACAAGGCCAGCGAAGCGATCGTCGCCAGTATCATCGCCCTGGCTCAGAGCTTGCAGCTGGAAGTGGTCGCCGAGGGGGTAGAGTGCACAGCGCAGCGAGACTGGCTGGTGGCGCATGGCTGTCGAATCCTTCAGGGCTACCTGTTCGGGCGGCCGGTGCCGGTGGAGGCCCTCGAACTCGATCACTGAGGCAAGGCGTCAGCCATCGCCGTCGTGGAGGTGGGCCTCGGCCTCGGCGGCGCTCTGGTAGATATGCGGGGCCACGGCCCGGGCCTCCAAAGCGTGGCCCAGCTTGCGGCGCATGAAGCCGCTGGTGGTATAGCGGGTCACTCGGCTATAGAAACGCTCCTCCAAGCCACGCACCATCGCGGTGTAGGCGCCCAGCACCGCGTCGTCGATGCGGCAGTGGTCGTAGTTGACCACTGCATAGACTCGTCGGCCGAGCGGTGCGAGCCGGGCCTCCACCTCCCGCTCGATGGCGTTCACGTCCACCAGGGCGTCGATGCGCAGGTTCTCGAAGTCGATGAACAGCACCTCGTTCGCCGCGTCCAGATGGAACCGCTGTGCCAGCGGGCGCTCGAGCAGCGTCTCGCGCAGGCCCATGGGCGCCTCCTGGAAGATACGCGGGTCCATCATCGCCGGCGGCTCGGGCAGCAGCGGCGTGAAGCCCATCTGCGCCAGAATGTCGCGCTCCAGCTCTACCCCCGGGGCGATCTCGACGAGAGCGAGGCCCTCGGGGGTGAGTTCGAACACGCAGCGCTCGGTCACGTAGAGCACCGGCTTGTCGTCGGCGGCGGCCAGCATGCCGCTGAAGGTGCGCTGCTCCACCTCGGCGACGAACTTGGGCTCGCCGCCCTCGGGCAGGCGCAGCCGTCCGTCGACGATCTCCAGGGCTTCACGGCTGGCCGTGAAGGTGCCCATGAACACCACCCGGCGGGCGTTCTGGCTGATGTTGATGAAGCCACCGGCGCCGGCCAGGCGGCTGCCGAAGCGCGAGACGTTGACGTTGCCAGCGGCGTCGGCCTGGGCCATGCCCAGAAAGGCGATGTCCAGGCCGCCGCCGTCGTAGAAGTCGAACTGGGCGGGCTGGTCGATGATCGCCTGGGTGTTGAGGGCGGCGCCGAAGTCGAGCCCGCCGGCGGGCAGGCCGCCGATCACGCCGGGTTCGGCGGTCAGCGTCACCAGTTCCAGCATCCGTTCTTCGCTGGCCACCGCGCTGATTCCCTCTGGCATGCCGATGCCCAGGTTCACCACGCTGTTGGGCGTGAGCTCGAAGGCGGCGCGCCGAGCGATGATCTTGCGCGCCGAGAGGGCCATGGGCTCCGGCGCGGCCATGGGCGTGCGCAGCTCGCCGGAGTAGGCCGGGTTGTAGAAGGTGCTGAAGGTCTGCCAGTGGTGATCGGGATCATCGCAAACCACTACGCAGTCCACCAGCACCCCGGGAATGCGTACGTCCTTGGGGTGCAGGGTGCCGGGTTCGGCCAGCCGCTCCACCTGGACGATCACCAGGCCGCCGGAGTTGCGCACCGCGGTGGCGATGGCCAGCGCCTCCAGCACCAGCGCCTCCCGCTCCATGGTCACGTTCCCCAGGGTGTCGGCGGTGGTCCCCCGCAGCAGCGCCACCTGCAGCGCCAGCGCCGGGTAGAAGAGGAACTCCTCGCCGTCGATCGTCATCAGCCGCACGCGCTCCTCGGTGCTGATGGCGTTGATCCGACCGCCCTCTAGGCGCGGGTCGACGAAGGTGCCGAGCCCCACACGGGTCAGGGTGCCGGGCTTGCCGGCGGCGATGTCGCGGAACAGGTGGGAGATCACTCCCTGGGGCAGGTTCCAGGCCTGGATGCGCCCCTCGATGGCGAGGCGCTGCAGCGCTGGAACCAACCCCCAGTGACCGCCGATCACCCGTCCTACCAGTCCCTCGTGGCCTAGGTGGTTGAGGCCGCGGGTCTTGCCATCGCCCTGGCCCGCGGCATACATCAGGGTCAGGTCGCGGGGCTGGCCGGTCTCGAGGAAGCGCGCCTCCAGGGCCACCGCCAGGTGCTCGGCGAAGCCGATGCCGACGAAGCCACCGGTGGCCACGGCATCGCCGTTTCGGATCAGCTCCACCGCCTCGCGGGCCGAGACCACCTTGCCCTTGGGGCTGAAGGGGCGGTCGGTGAGTAGTGGGTGAGTGCGGCGTGCCATGGCGGGAGTCCTCTCGGCGGACGTTATTGTTGTCGTTGTTGTCGTGCGAGGCGCTCTCCGGCGCCCTGATGCTACGTTAGCATGTCGCTCCGTTGAGCGAGGGGCGAGTCATTTGCCAAGCGGTTCTCGCTGCCTGATACTGTATGAAAACACAGTCTACAGGAGGTGTTCATGTCGCTCTCTCATCGAACGAGGATCCGCGTCGTCGGTCGGGCCGCCAGTGAGGGGGTGGGGCCGCCCCGGCCGCTGATGGGCTGTCGAGTGCGGGCGGGCTTTCCTAGCCCCGCCGACGATCATCTGGACGCCGAGATCGACCTGCACGCCCACGTGGTGAAGCGTCCGGCGGCTACCTATTTCGTGCGCGCCGAGGGTGACTCCATGCACGGTGACGGCATTCATCACGGCGACCTGCTGGTGGTGGACCGTAGCCTGGAGCCGCTGCCCGGGCGAGTGATCGTTATCGCCCTGGAGGGGGAGCCCACCGTCAAGCGCCTGGAGCGACGCGGAAGCGGGGTATGGCTGGTGGCCAGCAACCCGCGTTTTGCGCCGATTCCCCTGGCCGGGCGCGAGTGCGAGGTGTGGGGCGTGGTCACTCATGTGGTGCATGACCTGCTGGGGCGGGCGCCATGATCGCTCTGGTCGACGGCAACAACTTCTACGTGAGCTGCGAGCGGGCCTTCGACCCGCGCCTGGCGGGGCGACCGGTGGGCGTGCTCTCCAACAACGACGGCTGCGTGGTGGCCCGCTCCCAGGAGCTCAAGGCGCTGGGGGTGGCCATGGGGGCGCCCCTGCACCTGCTGCCGCCCGATGTGCGCCGCCAGGCGGTCCTGCTCTCCAGCAACTATGCGCTCTATGGCGACATGTCACGGCGGGTCAACCAGGTCCTGGCGGAGTTCTCGCCGGACGTGGAGCCCTACTCCATCGACGAGAGCTTCGTGGGCTTTGACGGCTTTCCCGAGGAGGGGCTGGAGGCCCACTGCCGCGCCCTGCGCGAGACCGTGGGTCGCTGGGCCGGGATCCCCGTGGGGGTCGGCCTGGCGTCGACCCGGGTGCTGGCCAAGTTGGCCAACCGCCTGGCCAAGCGCGAGCCGGCCTTCGAGGGAGTCTGCCGGTTGGATGCCGACGATGAGGCGACCCATCGGGCGCTGGCGGCTTGTCCGGTGGAGGATCTCTGGGGCGTGGCCCGCCGCAGCGCCGAGCGGCTGGCACTGATGGGTATCACCACCGCCTGGGAGTTGCGCGAGGCCGACCCGCGCTGGGTGCGCAGCCACTTCTCGCTGGTGATGGAGCGCCTGGTCTGGGAACTGCGCGGCCGTCCGGCTATCGTGCTCGACGACATGAGCGAGCCGCGCCGGCGCTTGCTGGTGTCGCGCTCCTTTGGCAGGCTCACCGGCGAGCGCCACGAGCTCGAGGCGGCGATCCGCCAGCACGCTGCCCGTGCCGGTGAGAAGCTGCGCCGCCAGGGCAGCCTGGCCCGGGCGGTGCAGGTGTTCGTGCGCACCTCGCCCTTCCTGGTCGGGGAGCCCCAGTACCGCAACGCCGCCCTGGTGGCGCTGCCGGCCCCCAGCGCCGACAGCCGTGAGCTGCTGGCGGCGGCTCGCCGCGCCCTGGCCGCCATCTTCCTTGAGGGCTACCGCTACCAGAAGTGCGGCGTCATGTTGCTCGACCTGATGGAGACCGAGCGCGCCCAGCCCTCGTTGCTGGAGACACCAGCGGACGATGCTCGCCGCGCGCGCAGCCAGCGGTTGATGGCCACCCTGGACCGGCTCAACCGCGAGATGGGGCGCGACACCGTGCGCTTCGGCTTGCCTCGCCCGGGCAACCCCTGGGCGCTGCGCTGCGAGCGGCGCACACCGCGTTATACCACCCGTTGGAGCGAGCTGATGCGGGTCAAGACGAGCTGAGCAACACTCTGGCAGAATGGGATGTTGTGGGGGCAAGCAGCGGATCACGAGTTCGCTACACTGGGCCGAGGCATGTCAGAGGCGAGGCTTGCCCCATGGCGGGACTATCATCGTCAAGGAGAGTTATTTATGCGCATGCAGGGCAAGAGTGTCATCGTCACCGGCGGGGCCAGCGGCATCGGCCTGGCCAGCGTGGAGCGCTGCCTGGAGGAGGGGGCCAGCGTGGTGATCGCCGACCTCAAAGGCAGTGAAGGGGCCTCCCGCGCGGCGGAACTGGACGGAAAATACGCCGGAACCTGCCTGTTCAAGGCCTGTGACGTCACCGATACCGTCCAAGTCGACCGCCTGTTCGTGGAAACCGTGGACGAGCTCGGCGGCGTGGACTCAGTGTTCAACAATGCCGGCATCGGCGGTGTCACGCCGTCGGATGAGGTCAGCGACGAGGAGTTTCTGCGCATCATCGACATCAACCTCAGCGGTGTATTCCGGGTGGCCCGGGCCGCACTCAGGGTGATGTATCGACAGGGTAGCGGCAGCATCGTCAACTGCGCCTCCATTCTCGGCGTGTTCGGCCAGTCCCAGACCGCCGCCTACACCGCCGCCAAGGGGGGCGTGGTCAACATGACTCGTAGCCTGGCCATCGAGGCGGCCCCGAAGGGCGTGCGGGTCAATGCCATCGGCCCCGGCTATATCGATACGCCGCTGCTCGAGGCACTGGATGACGAGATGCTCCAGGGGTTGATCAGTCTGCATCCCATCGGCCGACTGGGCCGCTCCGAGGAGGTGGCCAATGCCTTCCTGTTCCTGGCCAGCGAGGAGGCGAGCTTCGTCACCGGTACTACTCTGATGGTCGACGGGGGCTTTACCGCCGGCAAGTCCTGAGCGTTGATGGCGGAGCAGCGCCACGGCTGCCATCCTGACGGGACACCGCCGTCTGTGGCGGTCGGGCCGTGGCCGCCAGCATAGAGGAGTCCTGGCATGAGAGAGTCGTTGTCGAAGCTGGCGCACCTGCTGGCTCCCTGTATGGTCCTGCTGATGGCCTGGTCGCTGTCCGCCCAGGCACGGGAGCTGGCCGTGGAGCCTGAGGAGATGGTCGAGGTGGAGGTGGCCACCGTGGGCATGTCGGGCATGGCCGGGGTGCCGGTGGTGCTGCTGCGCGAGCCCGGTGCACGTGAGGTGATCCCGATCTACATCGGCGTGAGCGAGGCCCGCGCCATCCTGCGCGCCCTGACCGGTGAACGCCCGCCGCGGCCGCTCACCCATGAGCTACTCGGCGATGTGCTGGCGGGCACCGAAGCGGCGCTGACACGGGTCTACGTGGATGCCCTCACCGACAGCACCTTCCTGGGCATGCTGGAACTGACGCTGCCCGGCCGCGATGAGCCGCTGCACATCGACAGCCGCCCCAGCGACGCCATCGCCCTGGCGCTGACCGCCGGAGCCAGCATCCATGTGGCGCCCGAGGTGCTGGAGGCGGCGCGCCAGATCGAGTACCAGGGCTTCGACGACCAGGTGGTGGTGGCGCTAGGCATCACCGTGACCCCGCTGGATGACGACCTGCGCGAGGCGCTGGGCCTGCCGGACCGCGCCGGGGTGCTGGTCAGCGACGTGAGAGGGGCAGCCGCCGAGGCTGGGCTGATGCCGGGGGCGATGCTGCTCGAGGCCAACGGGGAGACCCCGGAGAGCCCGATGCACTTCCTGGAACTGGTGCGCGACACCCCTACGGATGAGCCGGCGCGGCTGCGGGTTTGGCAGCGGGGCGAGATCATCGAGGTGGAGCTCTCCACCGAGGTACCGACTCCCTCTCCGCGCCGCCGCGCACCGGGGCTCGAGGTTTGAGCAAGCTTGGCCGCCGCCGCTGGGTGGTCAACAATGACGCCCTGGAGGATTGACCATGCTCGATTCATTGATTGCCATCGCCCTTCTCGGCGAACCCGCTCTTGCCGCGCCCGTCGAACCCGGCCTGACGTCCCTGGAAGCCCATCACCGCGAACTGCTCTCCTGCGATAGGCTCGTCGGGAGATGGCTTCAGGAAGACGAGTACATGGCGATGCGTACGGCCATCGGCGATTCACGCCTTGGCCTCGAGGCGCTGCGCCGGATGCCCTTCGACGATCAGACGTTTCCCCCGGATGCCATCGACCTTACCATCGGCGAGACGAGCTACGCCTCGGCGGACCTGACTCGCATGACCGACCACCCCATGAAGGCGGACGTCCGCGAGGCCTACCTGACCATCCGCCCGCACTGCATGCGACTGATTGGCTATTTCTGAGCGGCCTGGTGCCCCAAGTCCTGAAAGAAAAGACCTCGAACGAAAAGCGGCCACCGAGGCGATGCGCCAAGCAACCGTTTTCATTGAGTTTTATGGTGCCGCAAAGAGGATTCGAACCTCCGACCTGCGCATTACGAATGCGCTGCTCTGCCAACTGAGCTATTGCGGCACTGGCAGCGATAGTAGCGCCGCGGTGGCCGCCGGGGCTAGTCCTGAGTGGCCGTTCGCAGCCGGGTGAGCCCCTCTTGAGCGGAGGAGGCCACCAGGCGTCCGTGCGGGTCGTAGATGCTGCCGCGGGTGAAGCCGCGGGCGCCGCCTGCCCAGGGGCTGTCCATGTCGTAGAGCAGCCAGTCGTTGACCCGGACGTCGTGGTGAAACCATAGCGCGTGGTCGAGGCTGGCGATCTGCAATTTGGGGTCCCGATAGTCGAGCCCATGGGGCACCAGGGCCGTGGTCAGCAGATTGAAGTCAGAGCTGTAGGCCAGCAGATGGCGATGCAGAGCCGGGTCCTCGGGCAGCTTGCCGGCCAGGCGGAACCACACGCGTTTGTGGGCCGGCTGCCCGGCCTGGCTCTCCTCGCCGGCCAGCAGGAATTCGATGGGATGACTGTCGAAGCGCACCAGGCGAGCGCTGTCGGCGAGTGCCTCCGGGGGTTGTACGCCGGGCATGGCCGTCTGGTGCGCGATGCTCGACTCCTCCCCGTGAAAGGAGGCGCTGCAGAAGAAGATCGGCCGGCCCTTCTGGATAGCGGTGACCCGGCGGGTGGTGAAGCTGCCGCCGTCGCGCACGGCATCCACCTGATAGACTACTGGCTGGTGGGGGTCTCCTGGGCGCAGGAAGTAGCCGTGCAGCGAGTGGGCGCGGCGCTCGGGGGCCACCGTCTGGCTGGCCGCCGACAGCGCCTGGCCCAGCACCTGGCCGCCGAACAGTTGGGGCAGGCCCAGATCCTGGCTGGCGCCGCGGAACAGGTTCTTTTCCAGGGGCTCCAGGGCCAGCAGGCCCACCAGGGCGTCGAGGGGGTTGGACATGGGCGCAATCTCCGAGAGCAATCTTGGCCTGGCCGGGCCACTCATACAGGTGTTTTATCCCAGTCTACATGGAGTCGAGGGTGTTGCGCAGCG
>PWIZ01000323.1 GCA_003560175.1 Halomonas sp.
GCTTCGCCGGCCCGACCCTGATTCGCCTGAAGAAGGTCAGCGCGCTCAAGGTGCTGCGTCGAGAGCTCGATCCGCTGCCGGCGTCGGCCTGGCTGGTGGTGGCGATGGCCAGCGCCGTCTTTGGTGCCCTGCTGTGGCTCTACTCCGGCGATTTCGGCCTCTCCGTGGGACTGCTGCTCGGCGGGCTGGTCATGCTGGTAGTGCTCTGGGGGCTGGGTTCGCTGCTGCTCACCGGGGTGCTGCGGTTGACCGCCCGCCTGCCGCGCCGCGGCGGCGGCGATCTGACCCAGGCGCTGCGTCTGGGCGGGGCCCAGCTGGCGCGGCGGCGCACGGCCAGCCTCGGTCAGCTGCTGGCCTTCTCGGTGACCTTCTTCGCCATGGCGATGATCGCCCTGGTGCGCGGCGATCTGCTCAATACCTGGGAGACCCAGCTGCCCGAGGACACCCCCAACTACTTCGCTATCAATATCCAGCCCCACGAGCGAGAAGGCTTTGAGGCCGCCCTGGGAGATGCCGCCGATGCGCGCAGCGCTCTCTATCCCATGGTGCGCGGGCGCATTACCGCCATCAATGACATGGCCCCCCGGGAGGCGGTGCCGGCGGATGCCCGGGGCGACAACACCCTACGCCGGGAGCTCAACCTCACCTGGCGCGAGACCCTGCCCGAGGGCAACCGCCTGGTGGCGGGGGAGTGGTTCGATGCCCTCAACGGTGATGAGCCCGGCGGCTGGCTGGGCGAGGTGGCCGCCGAGCCCAGCGTGGAGCGGGTGCCGATCTCCGTGGAGGATGGCCTGGTCGAGCGTTTCGGCCTGGCGCTGGGTGACACCCTGACCTTCACCATCGGCGGCGAGGAGATCGTCGGCGAGATCGCGAGTCTGCGCGACCTGGACTGGGACAGCTTCCGGCCCAACTTCTTCGTGATCTTCCCACCCGGGGTGCTGGAGCGCTTCGGCCACAGCTATATCACCGCCTTCCACCTGGACGCCGAGGAGAGCACCACCCTGCGCGAGCTGGTGCGGGCCTTCCCGGGCGTCTCGCTGCTCAACGTGGATGCCATCCTCGGCCAGGTGCGAGAGCTGCTCACCCAGGTGACTCGCGCCGTGGAGCTGGTGCTGGTCTTCGTGCTGCTGGCCGGGGTCAGCGTGCTCTATGCGGCGCTGACCGCCAGCCGTCCGGTGCGCGCCCACGAGAGCGGGCTGCTGCGGGTGTTCGGCGCCGGCAACCGCATGCTCTCCCGAGTGCAGGGAGCGGAGTTTGCCATCCTCGGCCTGGCCAGCGGCCTGATGGGCGCGCTGCTGGCGGAGCTGGCCACGGCGGCGATCTATCTGGCCTGGTTCGACCTGACGCCGCGTCTGCACCTGTGGCTGTGGCTGGCGCTGCCCTTGGGCGGAGCACTGCTGATCGGCGTCATCGGCCACCTGCTCTCCCGGAACCTGCGCCGCCAGGCCCCGGCGGCGAGCCTTGGCCTGCTGGGCGAGACCTGAGGGGCACTGCGATGGAGGGGCGACATGAACAGCGATACCCTGCGCTACCGGCTGCTGGATGCCCAGCTCGCCCTGGCCCGCGAGCAGCAGCGCTCGGTGATCCTGCTGCTCACCGGCCATGCGGTGACCCACAAGGGGCAGGTGGTGAATCGGCTCAACCACTGGCTGGAAAACCGCCACACCGAAGTGCACGCCCTGGGGCCGAGCAGCGAGGAGCAGGCGCGCCCCTACTGGTGGCGCTACTGGCGTCGGATCCCCGATCGCGGCCGTATCGGCATCTTTATCCACGGCTGGTACGGCGATGCGCTCTTCGCCCGCGCCGAGCGCCGACTCTCCCCCGGCGCCTTCCAGGACCGCCTCGAGCAGATTCGCACCTTCGAGGCGGAGCTGGCCGCCGAGGGGGTGATACTGCTCAAGCTGTGGACCGATATCGGCCGCCGCGAGCAGCGCCGCCACCTGGACGAGCTGCAGCAGGACCCCGCTCGCGCTTGGCAGGTCGGCCCCGGCGAGTGGCAGCGCCACGGGCAGCACGCCGTGATCGAGGCGATCGGTCGAACGCTGCGCGCCGACACCGAGGCGTCCCATGCGCCCTGGCAGCGGCTCGCCTTCCGCGCGCCGGGCGAGCAGCTCAACCGGGTGGGGCGTGCCCTGCTGGGGCGCATGGAGGCCCCGCCCGAGCCGCCGGCGGTGACGCTTGAGACGCTGTCGGACGAGGCGCCGGGGGTGCCTTCGCTGCATCGCGACGATGCCGCGGTGGAGAAGCGACTCGACAAGGCCGCCTATCGCGAGCGCCTGGCTCACGGACAGGCCCGGCTGGCCAGCAATGCCCGGGAGATCGCCCGGCGGCGCATCCCCGTGGTGATCGCCTTCGAGGGCCACGACGCGGCGGGCAAGGGGGGCAGCATTCATCGGCTCACCGCGGCGCTGGATGCTCGCCAGTACCGGGTGTATCGCATCGGCGCGCCCAGCGACGAGGAGCTGTCGCGCCCCTGGGGCTGGCGCTTCTGGCGCCGCCTGCCGGTCGATGGGCGCATCGCCATCTTCGACCGCAGCTGGTACGGACGGGTGTTGGTGGAGCGGGTCGAAGGGCTGGCCGGCGAGGCCCAGTGGCAGCGCGCCTATGGAGAGATCCGCCACTTCGAGCAGCAGCTGCTGGAGCACGGCGGGGTCGTGATCAAGCTCTTCCTTGCGATCCGCAAGGAAGAGCAGCTCAAGCGCTTCGAGGCCCGCGCCGCCACCCCCCACAAGCGTCACAAGCTCACCGACGAGGACTGGCGCAACCGCGAACGCTGGGACGACTACCAGCGGGCCATCGACGAGATGTTCGCCCGCACTCATCTGCCCGGCGCCCAGTGGTCGCTGATCGCTTGCGACGACAAGCGCCGCGCCCGACTGGCCGTGCTGGAGCTTGTCAATCAGCGGCTCGAGGCGCGGCTGGCCTCGGCCATCTGAAACCGATGCGTGAACCCGCTATGCTGTTTGACATCAGGTCCTCTTTCCCTCGATCACACAGGAGGTGATCCCATGTCGCACACCATCCGCCCCGCGTCGCTAGCGGCACTGCCTCTGACGCTTCCCCTTACCTTCGGCCTTGCCTTCGGGATAGCCCCGCTGGCCCTGGCAGATGCCGAACGCCTCGAGGCCGACCTGCGCGCCATGTTCGGCGGCTACGGCAGCGTGCAGGTCGGTGAGGTGTCTACTCCGCTGCTGCGCTCGGGCGCGACGGCAGAAGGCTTCGTCTTCGAAGCCGAAGATGGCGAACGCCTGTTCATTGACCGCTACGTGGTCAGAGGCGATTACGACAGTCCCGACGAGGTCACTCTGGAAGGGGTGCGCATCGAAGACGCCCTCACCGAGCTGGTGCTGATGAGCGCCGAACGCATTGTGCTGGGCGAGCCCTCCCGGGCGGTCTTCCCCCTGGACGACAGCCTAGCCCCCGAGGGTTTTCGCCTCGCCAGCCTGACCATCGACGAGATCGTCGTCGACCTGGTCTCGGAGATCGCCAGGGACCTCTTCTTCGGCACCCCCTTCTCCGCCAGCGAGGGGCGCCTGACCATCGAGAGCCTGCGTGGCGAGTCGCTGGCCCACGACGCCATTGGCATGCTGGAGATCACCGGCGTGGCCGGAGCCGGCGAGAATCTCGACGAGCTCGGCTCGGGCGCCTTCACCCTGGCCTCGCTGCGCCTCGAAGGCCTGTCGGGTCTGGACGGCGGTGAGGAGCAGCTCGACTCGCTGGTGATGCGCGACTTCGCGGTGGAGTCCGATCGCCTGGTGGGCAGCCTGTCGCAGCTCGAAATCGACGGTGATTTCAGCGACGGCGAAGGGGGGCTACGCCTCGAGGATTTCTCTATCGATCTGGCGAAGATGATCGACATGGCCCCGGAGGAGGAGCGCACCCAGTTGCGCATGGTCAGCAATGTGCTGACCGACGGCAGCGGCACGCTGCGCCTGGACGCCGCCTTCCTCGGCAACTGGGAGGAGGGCAGCGACCATAGCCGAATCCACAGCGACAGCCATATCATCGCCCATGATGCCTTGCGCCTGCTGTTCGATATCGATCTGCCGCTGGCCCTTCCCGAGGGGACTGAGCCGGTCGATGTCTTCGCCGACAGCGATCTGCTGGAACACGCCACCCTGCTGGGTGGTGACATCCGCCTGATCATCGGCGATGAGGGCCTGTTTGGCCGCCTGGCCACCCTGGGCGCGGCGATGGAGGGCGTCACCGAGGCTCAGTATCTGGAGCAGGCGCGCACCCAGGCCCAGGGCTTCGGCATGATGTTCGGTCCCCAGGTGCAGTCGATCCTGATGGGGCTGGTAGAACTGCTGGAAGGCAATGCCAGCGAGCTCGAGATCGCCGTGGGCCTGCCCGCCGAGAGCAACCTGGCCACCTACACCGGTGACCCGCTGGGGCTGCCCGACAAGCTTTCGTTCAAGGTGGAGACACGCTGAAGTCGGTCTCGAGCGGCGAATAGCCAGGGGCGATTTCTGCCAAGAGACGGCGGCGGAGATGAAATTCTTGCAGCCCGGAATGACTGCCTTTCATGTGAAAGCATTCCGGGTGTGGGGTATCATATCGCCCTGAGATTTTCCCCTTTGATGCGAGGTCCTCCGCCCATGTTCAGCCGTGACATGACGATTGCCGGTTTCGATGACGTCCTGTTCGACGCGATGCAGAAGGAAGTCGCTCGCCAGGAAGCGCATATCGAACTGATCGCTTCCGAGAACTATGCCAGCCCGCGGATTATGGAAGCCCAGGGCAGCCAGCTGACCAATAAGTACGCGGAAGGGTATCCCGGCAAGCGCTACTACGGCGGCTGCGAATATGTCGATATCGTCGAGCAGCTGGCCATCGACTATGCCAAGGAGCTGTTCGGTGCGACCTACGCCAACGTCCAGCCCCACTCCGGCTCCCAGGCTAACGGCGCGGTCTTCCAGGCGCTGGTCAAGCCCGGCGACACCATTCTGGGCATGAGCCTCGACGCCGGTGGCCACCTGACCCACGGTGCCAAGCCCAACTTCTCCGGCAAGCACTACCACGCCGTGCAGTATGGCATCGACGAGAGCGGTCGCATCGACTATTCGGAAGTGGCCAAGCTCGCCCGCGAGCACAAGCCGAAGATGATCATCGCCGGCTTCTCCGCCTACTCCCAGATCATCGATTGGGCCAAGTTCCGTGAGATCGCCGACGAGGTGGGCGCCTACCTGCTGGTCGATATGGCCCACGTGGCCGGCCTGGTGGCCGCCGGGGTCTACCCGACGCCGCTGCCCCACGCCCATGTGGTCACCACCACTACCCACAAGACCCTGCGCGGCCCGCGCGGCGGCCTGATCCTCTCCGCCGAGGGGAACGCCGACATCGAGAAGAAACTGCAGTCCGCGGTCTTCCCGGGGGGGCAGGGCGGTCCTCTGGAGCACGTCATCGCCGCCAAGGCGATCTGCTTCAAGGAGGCCATGGACCCCGAGTTCACCACCTACCAGCGTCAGGTGGTGAAGAACGCCCAGACCATGGCTGGCGTGTTCATCGAGCGCGGCTTCGAGGTGATCTCCGGTGGCACCGAGGATCATCTCTTCCTGCTCTCGCTGGTCAAGCAGGGCCTGACCGGCAAGGACGCGGACGCCGCCCTGGGTCGCGCCCACATCACCGTCAACAAGAACGCCGTGCCGAACGACCCGCAGAGCCCGTTTGTTACCTCCGGCCTGCGCATCGGCACCCCGGCGGTGACCACCCGCGGCTTCGGCGAGGACGAGTGCAGGGATCTCGCCGGTTGGATCTGCGACATCCTCGACGCCATGGCAACAGGGGAAGACTCCGCCGTCATCGAGTCCGAGGTGAAGGGCAAGGTCGAGGCCGTTTGTGCCGGATTCCCGGTCTACCGCTGAGCCGGCCCGCCGCTGAGTCGACCTGCCTCCGATCGAACGGTGCCTCTAACTGCTCCGGTATGATGCGCCCCGCCCCGTGATAACGGGGCGGGGCGCGGTTGTTGTGATATCGGTAGCGGTCAACGTGACTTATCGTCATGGCTGGGTGCGCACCCTTGCTCCGATCCCGTATGCTGCATATAAGAGATAGAGACGCAGGGCATGTCCGCTGGCAAAGGAGGGCAACACCATGTCGACACTGACGTTCCAAGGTGCGGTGAAGGAAGTTACCGGCTCTCGTTACCTGATCGAGCTGGACGGCAACGGCAGCCCTAAGAAGCTGCTGTTGGAGTGCGGCCTGCACCAGGGTGGCAGCGATGCCGACGAGGCCAACGCCAGGTCTTTCGGGAAGCTGCCTCGGGAGCTCGATGCTGTGGTGCTCTCCCACGGCCATCTGGACCACTCGGGGCTCTTGCCAAAGCTGGTGCGCGAGGGCTTCAGCGGCCCGATCCACTGCACCCGCGGCACCCGCGACCTGCTGGAGATCATGCTCCAGGACTCCGCCTTCATCATGGCCAAGGACGTGGAGTGGGAGAACAAGTGGCGCAAGCGTAACGACAAGCCGCTGATCGAGCCGCTCTACGATCTGGACGACGTGGAGCGCACCTTGGCGCTCTGCGAGTCGCACCCCTACGGCCAGCCGGTCGACCTGCCGGGTGGCGCCACCCTGGTGTTCCGCGACGCCGGCCACATCCTAGGCTCGGCCATCGTCGAGCTGACGATTCCCTCCGGCGGCCGGCAGAAGCGACTGGTGTTCTCTGGCGATCTGGGCAACCCCAGCTCGGTGCTGATGCGCAACCCCGACAAGATCTACGAGGCCGATCTGGTGCTGATGGAGAGCACCTATGGCGATCGTGATCACCGTCCCCTGGACGAGACCCTTGAGGAGTTCGCCCAGGTGCTGGAGGAGGCCCACGAGGCGGGCGGCAACGTGCTGATTCCCTCCTTCGCCGTGGGGCGTACTCAGGAGATCTTGTACCACCTCAGCGTGCTCTACCACGAGGGGCGGCTGAGCCAGCAGATGGTGTTCCTCGACAGCCCCATGGCGATCAAGGTCACCGAGCTCTACCACCGGGCGCGCAAGGCGCTGGATGCCGAAGACCTCAAGGTGCTCAACATCGCCGCCAGCGGCGACACCAGCCAGTACCTGCCGATCCTGCGCATGACCCGCACGGTGGAGGAGTCCATGGCCATCAACCGCATTCACGGCGGGGCCATCATCATCGCCGGTGCCGGCATGTGTACTGGCGGGCGTATCATTCATCACTTTCGCTACAATCTGGAGAAGCCCAATACCCGGCTGGTGATCGTCGGTTTCCAGGCCGCCGGCACCCTGGGCCGACAGATCGTCGACGGTGCCGGGCGGGTGCGCGTGCTGGGCCACGACCTGGCCGTCAAGGCGAGGGTGCATACCATCGGCGGCTTCTCCGCTCACGCTGGACAGACCGACATGATCGGTTGGGCCGGCGCCTTTCGAAACAACCCCCGTTTCTACCTGGTCCACGGCGAACCTGGGGTCCAGGAGGCCTTCAGGTCCGCCCTGGCCGAGAGCGGCATCGAGGCGGAAATCCCCGGCTACGGCGACCGCATCGAGCTTTAGCGAAAATCCGCGTAAGCCCTCGCTAGGGCGGGGAGCAGTCACGAGACAGGCCTTGGTCGCGACAACTCGTCGCCTTGCCAGCGTTCGTTCGCGCGAGCACTCTGCTATCGGTCAGGTATCGTCAGGGGGAGGGCACAGTATGGCCGTGATTCAGGCGCTGACGCGCAACTTGTTGGTGGCAATTCCGGTGACCATGGTGCTGGGGCTGGTCTTCGGCGCCGTGGCGCCGGTGGCCTGGCTGGGGGCCCTGGTGATCCCGCTCACCCTGCTGATGATCTATCCGATGATGGTCAACCTGAAGCTGCGCCAGCTGCTGGAGGGGGGCGACAACCGGGCCTTGTGGCTGGCCCAGCTGATCAATTTCGCGATCATTCCTTTCGTGGCCTTCGGCCTGGGGCTCTGGTGGTTCGGCGACCAGCCCTATCTGGCGCTGGGACTGCTGCTGGCGGCCCTGCTGCCCACCAGCGGCATGACCATCTCCTGGACCGGTTTCGCGAAAGGCAACTTGTCGGCGGCGGTCAAGATGACGGTTGTCGGCCTGATCCTGGGCTCTCTGGCCGCGCCGTTCTACGTGAAGTGGCTGATGGGGGCCAGTATCCCGGTGGATCTGTTTGGGGTCTTTCGTCAGATCATCCTGGTGGTGGGCCTGCCGATGCTGGCCGGCCAGCTGACACGCCACACCCTCATCAAGCGCCACGGCCTGCCGGGCTTCCAGAGGACGTGGGCGCCGCGCTTCCCGCCGTTCTCCACCCTGGGGGTGCTGGGCATCGTCTTCGTGGCCATGGCGCTCAAGGCCGACGACCTGCTGGCCAGCCCCGGGCTGCTGATCCATATCGCTGTGCCGCTGCTGATTCTTTACCTGATCAACTACCTGCTCAGCACCCTGGTGGCCAGGGCCTGGCTCTCCCGTGGCGACGGGATCGCCCTGGTCTACGGCACGGTGATGCGGAATTTGTCTATTGCCTTGGCGCTGGCCATGAACGCCTTCGGCGAGGCGGGGGCCGAGGCGTCGCTGCTGATCGCTTTGGCCTACATCGTCCAGGTTCAGTCGGCCGCCTGGTACGTGCGCCTTAC
>PWIZ01000102.1 GCA_003560175.1 Halomonas sp.
CAGGCCAGGCCAGGCCTGAATCTAACACTCGGAAAGCATCATGCCGAGCCGAAGTAGCGCTCGCGGTCCTCGGGGCTGATGTCGCTGGCGTGCAGCGGGTAGTGGCCGTTGTATCGGTCGCTGTAGAAGTGGCGCAGGGTGCGTTCGATGGTGGGAAAAGCGAGCTCGTCCCAGGGGATCTCGTGTTCCTCGAACAACGCCACCTCCAGACTCTCCGGGCCAGGATCGAAGCCGCCAATGAGATCGGCCAGGAAGATCATGTAGACTTGGTTGATATGGGGCAGGTTGATCAGGGTGTAGAGCCCATGGATCGCCACTTCGGCGCAGGCCTCCTCGCGGGTCTCCCGGGCGGCGGCCTCCAGGGTTGTCTCGGCGTTCTCCATATAGCCCGCCGGCAGGGTCCAGTAGCCTTTGCGGGGAGCAATGGCGCGGCGGCAAAGCAGCACCTGGGTGCCGCTGACCGGCAGGGTGCCGGCGACGATGCGCGGATTCTGGTAATGAATGGTGCTGCACTCGTCGCACAGGTAGCGGGGGCGGTCGTCCCCCTCCGGGATCGCGAAGCGCACGGTATGGCCGCAGTGGCTGCAGAAATTCATGAGACTCCCAGGCAGGCTGGCGGGCTTGACGCCGCTCTCGAGAGACGGGTAGAAGTAACCAAACCCGACGGAAACCCCATGTTAGAGAATCTTCGTGAACGCCTGCAAGCGCACCGCCCCCGTAGGGTCATCCTGCGCCTTCCGGAAGCGGCCGTGCTGATGCCCATCGTCGACCGCCCCGAGCCCACCCTGCTGTTCACCCGCCGCGCCGCCCATCTCAACACCCACGGCGGCCAGGTGGCCTTCCCCGGCGGCAAGCGCGAGCTGGGCGACCCGGACCTGCTGGCCACCGCCCTGCGCGAATCCCATGAAGAGATCGCCCTGCCACCCTACCGGGTGGAACTGCTCGGCCAGCTGTCGGATGTGGTCTCGCTGCACGGCATTCGCGTCACCCCCTATGTGGGCCTGATACCGCCGAACCTGCCGCTCGTCGCCGACCCCAGCGAACTGGACGCCATCTTCGAGGTGCCCCTGGCCCACTTTCTGGAGGATCGCCGCCATCACACCGACGTGATCCCGGTGGACGGCCGCCCTTGGTATGTCCCCAACTATCAAGTGGGCGGCCAGGTAATCTGGGGACTCTCGGCGATGATGCTCGTGGAGCTGCTGGCCGAGGGCTTCGGCCGTCCGATGAGCCTGCACCGAAAGCCGCCCGGTCGGCTCTGCTATTTTCCCGAGCGCCTGCTGGGCATTCAGCAGCCGGTCACCCGCGCACGCCCCTCCCGCTGATTCTTCCACTCACCTTCAGGAGACCACCACGCTGAGCGCCTTTCCTCCCCCCTCTCTGGCCCCCGAGGCCCTGCCACAGCTGATCGACGCCCTGGTCGAACAGGGCTGGTATCTGGGTACAGGAGTTCTCGACGGTGGCCTCTGCGCCGAGCTCTGCGTCGAGCTGCAGATCCTCGCCGAACGCGACGCCTTGGAAGCCGCCGGCATCGGCCGCGGGAGCGAGCTGCAGCTGCGTCGCGATATCCGCGGCGATGCCATTCACTGGCTCGATCGCGAGAGCCTCGCCCAGCGCCGCTATCTGAACGCCATGGGAGAGGTGCAGCAGGCGCTGAACCAGGCGCTCTTCTTGGGGTTGTTCGAGTACGAGGCCCATTTCGCTCACTACCCGGTCGGCGCCTTCTATCGCAAGCACCTGGACAGCTTCCGTGGGCGCGCCAACCGGGTGGTTTCCACCGTGGGATACCTCAATCCCGACTGGCCAGTGGACGGCGGTGGCGAGCTGGTGATCTACGCCCCCGACGACCCCGCACGCGAGGTGGCCCGAGTGCGCCCCGCCGCCGGCACCTTCGCCTGCTTTCTCGCGGATAGCGTGCCCCACGAGGTGCTGCCGACCCGCCTGCCGCGGGCCAGCATCGCCGGCTGGTTCCGGCGCAACGCCTCCCTCGGCGGCCGAGTGGATCCGGCGCACTAATGACGGGACACGACGAGAGTCCAGGGGGGCTGGCGGCACGCTGCGCCGAGCTCGAGGCGAAAAACCGCCGGCTTGAGGCCCACGCCCAGCGCCTGGAAGGCGAGCGCAACCACTACCAATGGCTGGCCGAGAGCACCACCGACCTGATCAGCCGCCACGCCCGGGACGGCACCTTCCTCTATGCCTCCCGCGCCGCGCGGGACCTCCTCGGCTATGAGCCCGAGGAGCTGATCGGGGTCTCCGCCTACGACCTCTTCCACCCGACGGATCTCGCCGATCTGCTCAACAAGTCGCCGCGGGTCTACTACCACGCCGGCTTCTACCAGCAGACCTACCGCTTCCGTGCCCGGGACGGTCACTACGTGTGGTTCGAGACCACCAGCCGCACCCGACGCGACCCCGACACCGGAGAACTACTCGACATCCTCTGCGTCTCCCGGGACGTGGGCCGGCGGCTGCGCGCCGAGGCCAACCGCGAGCGCCTGGCGAGGGTGGTGGAGTCCACCACCGACCACGTGCTGTTCATGGACGAACACGAGCGGCTCTTCTACGCCAACGAGGCCGCGCGGCGACTGCTGCGCCAGCCCCATAAGGACGTCACAGCACGCCTGGCCGACGCCTACATCGAGGAATCGCTGGCAGAACTCCGCGATATCGTGCTGCCCGCAGTGGCTCGCTACGGCTCCTGGAGCGGCGAGCTGGCAATGCGCGGCCCCCGCGGGCCGATACCGGTGCTCAGCGTGGTGATGGCGCACCGAGGTCCCGGCAGCGAGCCGGGACATGTGTCACTACTCAACCGCGATATCGGCCTGCGCAAGGCCGCCGAAACCCAGGCCCGGCGCCACCAGGAGCAGATCGCCCACGCCAACCGCCTGGCCACCACCGGCGAGTTCGCCTCCAATATCGCCCACGAGCTCAACCAGCCTCTGGGCGCCATCGCCAACTACGCCAGCGGCGCCCTGCTCAAGCTCGACGCCAGCCCCGACCAGCCCGCCGAGGCGCTGCGCCTGCCCCTCGAGCGCATCAGCGACCAGGTGGACCGCCTCGGCGAGCGCCTGCGCCATATCCGCGCCTTCGTGCGCAAGGGCCAGACGCGCCCACGGCCGATCGCCCTGCTGGAAGTGGTGGACGCCGCCTGCCGGCTCTGCGAGTGGCAGTTCCAGCAGGCCGGCATCCGCCTGGAGCACCACCTGCCCGAGGCGTTGCCCCGGGTCGTCGCCGACCCGGTGGCGCTGGAGCAGGTGATGGTCAACCTGCTGCTCAACGCCCTTGAGGCGAGCCGCGATCTCCGGGGCGCCGAACGGGTCAGCCTGCGCGCTCGCCAGAGCGGCCGGCGCGAGGTGACCCTGATGGTGATCGACCAGGGTCCCGGCGTGCCGACTGCCGAGGCCGAGCGCATCTTCGCCCCCTTCCACTCCGGGCGACCCGAGGGCCTGGGCATGGGGCTGGCCATCAGCCACTCGCTGATGGAGGCCATGGGCGGCGATCTGCGCCTACTGCCCACCGCCGGTTCCGGCGGCGCCATCTTTGCCGCTACACTGCTGGCCGAACCTGATCCCCTGACTCCCGCGAGGCACCCGTGACTGATACCCCGAACGCCTGCATCGCCGTTGTCGACGACGACGAGGCCCTGCGTGAATCGCTGGCCTGGCTGCTCGACTCCGTGGGCCTGGCCAGCCGCGCCTTCACCGACGGCGAGGCCTTCCTGGCTGAAGCACCCGGGGGTTTCGATGCGGTACTGCTGGACGTGCGCATGCCGGGCCTTTCAGGCCTGCAGGTACAGCAGCGGATGAACGAGCGCGGCGATGAGCCTCCGGTGATCTTCATGAACGGCCACGGCGACGTGCCCATGGCGATAGCGGCCCTCAAGGCTGGCGCACTGGACTTCATCGAGAAGCCCTTCAACCACCAGCAGCTGATCGACACCGTGCAACAGGCGCTGTTGACCCATCAGCAGCGGCGCCGAGAGCGCGAGCGACACGATGCTCTAAAGGCACGCTATGCGGCGCTGCGCCCCAAGGAACAGCGCATCCTGGTGCACGTGGCCGAGGGCATGACCAGCCGCGAGATCGCCGAGCACCTGGACATCAGCGCCAAGACCGTGGAGATCTATCGGCTGCGCGCAATGAAGGCGCTGGGGGCGGCGAATCTCGCCGAGCTGGTGCGGCTATGCGTGGCGCTGGAGCTGGTGGAGGTCCTGCCTGACCGAGATCAAGTCGACGCGGACTGATCCTGAGCGCAGCGCCCCCGGGCCTTGTCTCCACCGCCATTCAGGGCGATGATCCCGTCATCTCTCGGCCTCTGGTGCCTCATGCGACGACTCGCCCTGCTGCTCGGCCTCTGCCTGCTGCTCGCCTTCTCGGCGAGCGGCGTGGCGCTGGCCGCAACGGCGGACGCCACCGAGCCCCATGCCCACCAGGCAAGCGAGCCGCTTTCCGCCTGCGCCGAGCGCGGCCACCCCGCCGATGAGTGCCTCGGGACCGGCCACTGCCTGACCGGCACCACCCACCCCTTCGTCCTGTTCACCGCCCAGACGGCGGACACCGGGCCCGCACAGCGCTCGCGGCCCGCGCCCCTGCCACCCGGTGAGCGCCTGGAGCGGCCACCGCGTCTCGCCTGATATCGCCCGTCACGTCACCGATGCCCCCTGGGCTCGTCCGTTCTGTGCAGATATCAGGAGTTTCCCATGTCCTTTCGCCTCTCGCTCCGGTGCCCGTCGCGGCCCCTGGGCTCCCTGCCGCTGGCGCTGCTCGCCGCCCTGGCCCTCGCCGGCCCCCTCCATGCCCATGACGCCGAAACGGCGGATCACGGCCACGCTCACGATCACAGCAGTGCGGCCGACCATGACCAGGCGCATGGACACGACCACAGCGAACACGGCCGCGAGGTGCCCCGGGAGTGGCTCGAGCGGGAGAGTTCCCTGCCGCCCAGCGACGATGACCTGGCGCTGGGGCAGGAGACCTATCGGCGCTACTGCGCCGCCTGTCATGGGGAAGGCGGGCGCGGCGACGGCGTCGCCGCCGATGTGGCGGGCTTCATGCCGGCCCCCACGGACCTCGCCCGGCACGGCACCGGCCATGCGGCCGGGGAGTATGCCTGGTTGGTGAAGGCGGGCAACCCGCTAAGCGCCATGCCGCGGTTCGCGGGCAAGCTGGGCGAGGCAGAGACCTGGGCCGTGGTGCTCTATATCCGCCACGTTCTGGCCGCCGGCGAAGCGGATGACGAGGCCGGTGGCCACGCCCACTGACGAGAACGGGCGCCAGAGGGCGCCCGTTCTGCAATCCCGATTTCACTCACTCGTCGCGCAGTGCCAGCTCCTCGAAGATGCCGTTGAGGGCCGGCTCTTCGTCGGGTTCCGGCTCGGCGGGGGGGCGGAGTGCCACCAGCTGGCCGCTGGGCGACTCGAGCAGGCCGCGCAGCTGCTCGTAGTCGAAGGCCTGGCCGTTGGCGTTGCCCGCGTTGAGGCGCGAAATGGTGTCGATCAGCGCGGACATGCCGTGTTCCTGCTCCTCCAGTGGCTTGAAGACCTGCACCAGCGGCTGGCCGTCCAGCCAGCCGACCTTGATCGGCTGATCGATGATATTAACCTGGGTGCCCACCGGCACGTTGTTGAATACCGATTCGACATCCTCGGGGAACATGCGGATGCAGCCCCGGCTGGCGCGCATGCCGATGCCGTCGGGCTCGTTGGTGCCGTGGATCAGGTAGCCCGGGATATCCAGCAGCACCGCATGGCGCCCCAGCGGGTTATCGGGTCCCGGTGGGACTACCGCAGGCGGCGGGTCACCGCGCTCAGCGGCCTCCCGGCGCATGGAACTCGGCGGATACCAGGCCGGATCCTCAAGGCGCATGGTGGTCTTGGTAATCCCCAGCGGGGTGTCGTAACCGTCGCGTCCGATACCGATCGGGTAGGTCTCGACCCTGGGCGCCTCGCCCTCAGCTACCTTAGGATAGTAGTAGAGGCGCAGCTCGGCGATATTGATCACGACGCCGGTGCGCTCGGCGTCGGGCAGGATCCGTTGCGCCGGGATCACCACCTCGGTGCCCTCGCCCGGAATCCAGATGCTCACATCGGGATTGGCGCTGATGACCTCCTCGTAGCCGATACCGTGCTCCCGGGCGATGTCCATCAGGGTGTGCTCGTGATCCTCCACCGTCACGGTGTAGGTCTCGCCGATCACGTTACCCTCAGCCAGCAGCGGATAGTGTCCCCGGGGCCATTCGCGCTCCTCCTCGGCTATCACGACGCCGGGGAACGCCAGCGCGGCGACGAAAAGCCCACCCGCTGCACGTGCCAACCACGTCGGGGTCCCCCGGGTCTCACCTGGCTTACATCTTGTCATTGCCATCCATACACCTCGTCAAGGCAGCCTCGGCCCGCAAGGCCTTGGGGAATTTATCAGATCGCTAGTGTAATGGGGAGCGACCCGGTCATGAGCCGCAACACTGTTGGAATTTGTCACAGAGATCCCGAACGCCTTACACCGCAGGGGCTTTCACGACGGTTTGACGACGCGACCAGCCTATCAACGCCACCCCGGCCACGATCATCGGCAGGGTCAGCAGCATGCCCATGGTCACCCAGCCGAAGGCGATGAAGCCGATATGCGGATCGGGCAGGCGCACGAACTCCACGGCGAAGCGGAAGACGCCATAGAGCAGCAGGAAGAGCCCGGAGATCAGCCCGGTGCGCCGTGGTGAACGCGACAGCCACCAGAGCACCACGAACAGTACCACCCCTTCCAGGGCAAACTCATAGAGCGCCGTGGGGTGGCGCGGCTCCGGCCCCATGTGCGGGAAGGGCATTGCCCAGGGCAGCTCGCTGACCCGCCCGGGCAGCTCATGGTTGATGAAGTTGCCGATCCTTCCAGCGCCCAGTCCGATCGGCACCAATGGGGCGACGAAGTCGGTCAGCCGCAGGAAGCCGAGGCGGTGCTTGCGGGCGAACAGCAGCGTCGCGACCAGCACACCGACCAGGCCGCCGTGGAAGCTCATGCCCCCTTCCCAGATACGCACCAGCCAGAGCGGATCGGCAAGCCATTGATCGCTGCCGTAGAAGAGCGCGTAGCCCAGCCGCCCACCCAGTACCACGCCCACTGCGGAGTAGAAGATCAGGTCGCCGATGTCATCGTGAGTCAGTCCCAATCGGTGGGCACGGCGGCGGCCCAGCCACCAGGCGGCGGCGAAGCCCACCACGTACATCAGGCCATACCAGTGAATCGCGAACGGACCGAGGCTGATGGCCACCGGATCGATGTCGGGATAAGAGATCATGGGAAATTCTCGTCTGTCGTGAAGATTGACTCGTCGATGAGACGAGCCGCCAGTCGGCAACGAGTCAGACGCGAGGGGGGCGCTGGAGACGCTCGGGCGAGATGGACATCCAGGCAGTGGCCGCCACAACTAACACGGCGGAGGAAAGGGGGGGCAAGGTGCTGCCGGACGAGACGCAATCCGCCAGGTTCAAGCAGGATGTCACGCAGCCGTTACTACCATCTTCGACCTGCGCTTGATCCAGCACGCTACCGAACTCCAGCATCTCGATGGAGAGCTCGGCCTGGATGGGACAGCTGACGTCGCGCGAGTGATCATCAGCCGCCGCAACCGGTGCGAGAGAGATGGCAAATGCCAACGACAAGCACAGCAGCCATGAGACAAGAAGACGAAGATTGATCAGATTCAATTACCAAAGCAAGGAATAGACCGACGCAGTATTTCACGGCGATCAGGGGCCAGCAACTCGCTTACTGCCACCAAGGGGCCAAAACCCTTTAACGGCGCCCGGTCCTGAGCGGCAAGAACGGCTCGCACCAGCAATCTTGCCGCAGTGTGTACGGCATCGAACAGACGGCGGACTCGCCGGGCATCAGAATTCGAGGTGAGAGTATGCAGATCCGTTGTCGAAGCGGGAGAGGATCGAAGCGCCTTACCCCAACACACCCAGGCACGCGTCCCGCCGGGTCGGAAGACCGCAGTAAAGCGTGTCGGGCACAGACAGGAGCCTGCACATGGGTCTTCAAGCGCCAGATATCGATATCACCGCCGAGCCACGGGCACTCAAGCGCGCACTGGGTGAGTACCGCACGCCGAGCCTCGCGCGCAGTGTCGTGGAACTCATGGTCACGGTGATCCCCTTCGCCGCCCTCTGGCTACTGATGTGGGGCACGCTGAGCGCCGGCTACTGGCTTGGCCTGTTGCTGGCCGTCCCCGCCGCGGGTCTGCTCGTGCGCTTGTTCATGATCCAGCACGACTGCAGTCATGGGGCTTTTTTCCCCTCTCGAGGTGCCAATGACTGGGTCGGCCGGGCCATCGGCGTATTGACCCTGACGCCCCATGATCTATGGCGACACAGCCATGCCATCCATCATGCGAGTTCCGGCAACCTCGATCGCCCGCGGCTCGGCGGCATAGAAACGCTGACCGTCCGCGAGTTCCGAGACTTGCCGCGAAGGAAACAGCTCCAATACCGCCTCTACCGACACCCGCTGGTGCTGTTTGGTCTCGGCCCAGCCTACCTGTTTCTGCTGGATCATCGCCTGCCAGTGGG
>PWIZ01000001.1 GCA_003560175.1 Halomonas sp.
CGGCGTAGAGCCGCTCCACCCCATCCACCGGCGACACCAGCCGCGCCCCGGAGGTAGCGCCGGCAAGCAGCGCCAGCCCCTCGGGATGAGTGAAGGGATCGCCGATCTCCAGGCAGCTGTGCGTCTCGTCGCAGCCGGGGCGACGGGTCACCGCCCTCGCCTCGCCGTCGAACAGCGCCAGGCTCTCCCCCCGGCGCATCGCCAGGCGCGACAGGGCCTCATCGAACACCTGAGGCGTCAGCATGATCGACGCGAAGCTGGCGTTCAGCACGCCGGGATCGGCCAGACGGCGAACATGCATGATGCGATAGTCGTGGGCAAAGGATGACCAGTAGAGGCCCGACACCCACTCCTGAAGCTCCGGCTGCTCGCGAAAGATGCGGTAGTGGGGCAAGCCCCCGAGGTCATAGCCGCGGGGGAACATGGGCGACGAGGTGACCACGACCCGCCCCGCGGCGTCGAACAGGCCCAGCTGATCCAAGAAGCGGGAGCGGTCGCGGCGCTCGGCGAGCACCCCCTCCAGACGCTCATAGTCGGGGTCCACGGCGTCGGCGCGCAGCACCGGCAGCGACGACTGATTGAGCTCGGCGAGGCTCTCCAGCGCCATGTCGCTGAGCATGAAGGTGGCCTCTATCCACTGGGCGGCCAGTTCGGCTCGGTCGGCGGCGCGCTCCCACCCGTCCGAGATGGCCTGGCGGTACTCGTAAAGTTGGTAGCCGGCCAGGACCAGTGCCACCGCCAGCATCAGGGCAACGTAGGCGGCGACGGCGCGGCGGCGATAGGACTCGAGGGCGACACGCCCCGGGCTCGGTGACTGGATGGCCGTTTCCTCGCTCGGTGTTTATCAGGAATTTCAGGATAACAGCTTGACACCTCGCCGCCTCTGCCTGGCCCGCGCCGAACTGTGAACAATCATTACCGCCCGGCAACCCGCTCCAGCGGCGCCGCATCCCGACAGGTCTCCAGCCGGTAGCCGTGCTGGTAGACGCTGCGCAGCCGCCAGCCGTGGCGTCCGTCGAGCTCGAGCTTGCGTCGCAGCCGGCTGATGTGGGTATCCACGGTGCGGGTGGTGACATCCCCGCGGATGCCCCAGATCAGCTCCAGCAGCTGCCGCCGGGAAAAGAGCTCCCCGACATGCTCCAGGAAGAGGCTGGCCAGGGCGTACTCGCGGTCGGTCAGCGCGATCGCCTGCCCTGCCAGGGTGACGCTGCGCCCCTCCGCGTCGATCCGATAGGGGCCGAGCGCCTGGGCGCCATCCCCCGCCTGGCGCAGGAAGCGACGCGACAGCGCCTGGACGCGAGCGCGCAGCTCGTCGGGGCGCAGGGGCTTGGGCAGGAAGTCGTCGGCACCGGCGTCCAGGGCGGCGACCACATCCTGCTCGGAGCGGGCCGCGGTGATCATCAGCACCGGCACCTCCCAGCCCAGCTGTCGCCGCAGCTGCGGGACGAAGGCCAGCCCGCTCACCGCCGGCAGCCGCCAGTCGATGATGAAGAGATCGAAGCGCTCCCCCTTCAGGGCCCTCTGCAGCTCGGCCACGCTGGCGAAGCCGCTGACGGCGCTCCCCAGCGGCCGCAGACAGGCCAGGATGAAGTCCTGCTGATCCGCGTCGTCCTCGAGTACGGCGATATGCATCCAGCCCCCTGCTGACGGTGAGTCCCTGGCGACACTATATCGAAGGGCCGCCGCCCCGGGAATGTCACAATCTTTGACACTGCCCCCCGGGGACACCCGTATACTGGGTGGCTCGCACTCTGACAAGGGATTACGCCATGCTCCGGCCCGCCTCGCTTATCGGCCTGCTGCTGTTGACGTTACCGCTGATGCCCGCTGCAGCCCTGGCGCTGGACCCGCCGACCGGTCGCGTGCTGCTCGAGGTGGGCGGCGAGATCGGCGTGACCAACGTCGGCGATGAGGCCCACTTCGACCGCGATATGCTGCTCGCCCTGCCCCAGCACCAGACGGTGACAGCCACCCCCTGGCACGACGGCACCGTGACCTTCAGCGGCCCGCTGGGGCGCGAGCTGCTGGCCGCGCTCGATGCCCGCGGCGAGACCCTACGCGTCGTGGCACTGAACGACTATGAGGTGGACCTGCCGGTCGCGGACCTGCAGCGCTACGACGTGATCCTGGCCATGTCGATGAACGGCGAGACGCTGCGGATCCGCGACCAGGGACCGCTGTTTGTCATCTACCCCTTCGACGAGCACCCCCATCTGCTCAACGAGGAGATCCTCACCCGCTCCGTCTGGCAGGTCGAGCGCATCCAGGTGCTCGGCAACTGATCGGCATCATGCTCGACACCAGTCGCCTGCGCTACCGCACCGCCACGCTCGCGGCCATCCTGCTCTTCGTGTCGTCACTGGTCACCGGCGGGACGATCTATCACCGTCAGCAGCAGGTCGAGCAGCGGCTGCTCGAGAACCTCGTCTGGGCGACCTATCAGTTCGATCGCGAGGTGCGCGAAATCCGCATGGCCCTGCTGCGAGCCAACGTCGGCGACGTCGGGGATCTGCTGCTGCGCCACGAGATCCTGATTAGCCGCGCCGCCCTCTTCCAACGTGGGCAGATCCACCAGGCCCTGCGCGAAACGCCCCTCGTCGAGGCGGCCGCCACCGCGGTGGAGGCCGCCCTCGCCCTGGACCCGCTGATGCTGGCCCTCCAGGAGGGCGAACGCCTGCTGGACCGCGATACCCGTCAGGCACTCGACGACGAGATGGCGGCCCTGCAGTCGCTGACCGGCACGCTGCTGGTCGACATCAATACGCATGTCTCCGCGCTGAGGAAAGGCGAGCGCGACGATCTGCTGAACCTCTACGGCGTGGTGCTGGGGCTGATCGTGCTGCTGATGATCTCCGGCAGCGTCCTGGTGCTGCTCCTGATCCACGAGGGACGCGAACACGCCGCCAAGACCCGCCAGCTGCAGCAGCGGACCGACGAGCTGAATGCCACCGCCCGGCTTGCCGAGCAGGCCAGCCAGGCAAAATCCGAATTCATGGCGGTGATGAGCCACGAGATCCGCACACCGCTCAACGGCGTGGTGGGCGTCGCCGACCTGCTGACCGACGAGCCACTGCCGCGCCGCCGCCGTGAGCTGCTCAGATCGCTCAGCGACAGCGTACTCAGCCTTCAGGCAGTGATCGATGACGTCATCGACTACACCCGCTATGAGTCCGGCGGACTGGAGCTGGACGCCCAGCCCTTCGAACTGCAGCCCTTCATCGACCAACTCTCCCGCAGCTATCGGCTGGAGGCAGAACGGCGCGGGCTCGACTTCATGGTCAGGATCGAGCCGGGGGTTGCGGCCGCCCTGGAAGGCGATACCGCCCGACTGCGCCAGGTGCTCATGAATCTTCTCAACAACGCCTTCAAGTTCACCACCGAGGGGACCATCAGCCTGCGGATGGAAGCGGCGCCAGCGGGCGGCATACGCTTCCTGGTCCGCGATACCGGCTGCGGGATACCCGAGGAGAGCCGCGAGGCCCTCTTCAAGCCCTTCTCCCAGGTCGACAGCAGCATCTCGCGCCGCTACGGAGGCTCGGGGCTGGGGCTGGCGATCTGCGAGCGCCTGATCTCGTCCATGGGTGGCCGGATCCAGATGGAGAGCCACGCCGGACTCGGCAGCCTGTTCTGGTTCGAGGTGCCCCTGCCGGCGGTGCCACTCGAGGTGGCCCTGCGCCACCCGGGGCCGATGACCTCGTGTCTCGGCATGCCGGCCCTGGCGCCACGGCGCATCCTGGTGGTAGAGGATCAGGCCACCAACCGCGAGCTGGCACGAGCCATGTTGGAGCGCCTGGGCCAGAGGGTGAAGGTGGCCGAGGATGGCCAGGTGGCGCTGGAGCTGCTGACCAGCGAGCCCTTCGATCTTGTTCTGATGGACATGCAGATGCCGGTGCTCGATGGCCTGGCCACCACGCGGCGCTGGCGAGAGCGGGAAGCGCCCTTGGGAAGACGGCTGCCGATTGTGGCCATGACCGCCAACGTGATGCCGCAGGATCGCGAGCGCTGCCTGGCCGCGGGCATGGACGAGGTGCTGGGCAAGCCCTTCACCCGCCAGGATCTCTATCGGCTACTGGAGGGCGAGCTGGCAGAAATCGCGACGCCCGCCATGCTGGCAGCGCCGTCCGAATCGAACGATACGGAGGGCCTGGCGCTGCTGGATCTCGATACCCTCGCCTCCCTGGAGGAGGGGCTGGGGGAGCCCACCCTGCGCGACCTCATCACGCGCTTCCTGGACCGGCTGGGCGAGCGCCAGCGGCGCCTGGACGAGGCCCTGGCCCATCGCGACCTCGAGGCGCTCGAGGCGGCCTCTCACGCCCTCAAGGGCGCTGCGGCCTCCATGAGCTGCCAAGGGCTGGCCCATGCGGCCGGCGACCTGGAGCGCCGTGCCAGTCTCGGCGAAGCGGATGATGCCGAGCTCGAGCCGCTGGTCGCCCGCATCGGACGTCTGGGGAGGGAGAGCCACGAGGCGCTAAGGCAGCTCGGCTATCTGAAATCGGCTCAGGCGGGCGCCATGACGCCCGCCTCCTCGAGGCGATAGCCATACTGGTAGGTGCTGCGCAGGCGCAGGCCATAGCGGCCATCCAGGCCCAGTTTGCGGCGCAGACGACTGATATGGGTATCCAGGGTGCGGGTCTGGACGTCACCCGAGAGCCCCCACACCAGCTCCATCAGCAGCTTTCGCGACAACAGCTCCCCCGGGTGGGTGAGGAAGAGGTTGACCAGCTGGTACTCCCGCCCGGTCAGCGTGACGGCGTCTCCGTCGACCATGGCTTCACGCCGTGAGCGGCACAGCCGGTAGCGGCCGAGCTCCAGCATGCCTGACGGGGGAGAGAGCGACAGGCGCCTTCCGAGGGCCTTGACCCGGGCGCGCAGCTCGTCGGGGTTGAGCGGCTTGTGCAGGAAGTCGTCGGCTCCGGCCTCCAGAGCCATGACCACGTCGCCGACCTGATGGCGGGCGGTGATGAACAGCACCGGCTGCATCCAGCCCTGGCCATGACGCAGGTGTTCCAGCACCTCCAGGCCGCTGGCGTCGGGCAGCTGCCAGTCGAGTATCAGCAGATCGAAGCTCTCCAGCTGCATCCCGCGGCGCAAATCGGCCGCGCGGTTTAGCGCTTCCAGCCGGTGGCCGTCGGGCGCCAGGCAGGCGGCGATAAATGCCTGCTGATCGGGATCATCCTCAAGCACTGCGATATGCATGCCATTTCCTGTACAGTATATTTACATAAATTGTAACATATAATGACATCGCCACCGACCGATGACACAAACTTTGGCATTTACGCCCGAAAACCGTTGAATATCAGCCCTGTCCCGCCGCCATATAAAGCATTACAAGAACTGTACATTCTGGCCACTTCAGTCCTGCTGCCACTCCCGGCGCATCACGGCAAGGAACAGCTGGCAGCGTTCGGCATCCCGGTCGCGTGCTGCCAGCGACAGCATCCCGGCCACCTCGGCCAGAAAACCGTGCCCCAGCACCCGCGCACAGCTGGCCAGATTGGCGGCCTCGACCTGCAGGGTGAGGTAATCCTCCGCCTGAAGATGCAGCCAGGCCTGGTCGAGGAGTGGCGCCAGGCGAACGCCGAGAAAGGCCGCTGCCGGATGGCGGGGAGCCTCGACATTCATGTGGGGAGACACCGCATGATCTTCTGCTGAATGGTTTGCCATGAGGAGCTCTCCTCCTTGGATGACGTCGCTGAATAGCCGGCGTACCAGGCGTTGAAGATGTCGGCATACATCGGCCTGGCAAAGAGATAGCCCTGCCCTGCATGACAGCCGGCTTCATGCAGCATTCTCCCCTGCTCCCAGGTCTCGATGCCTTCGGCCACTACATCGAGCCCCAGCCGCCTGGCCAGCGCGATCACCATCAGGATGATCTCTCGCGCCTTGGGGTCCGTATGGCACTCGCTCACGAAGGCGCGGTCGAGCTTGAGATGGGTGAAGGGGAGCCGATAGAGCTGGAGCATCGAGGCGTTGCCGGTACCGAAATCATCGATGGCGATGCCGAAGCCCAGATCCCGCAGCCGCGTCAGGTGGTCGTGGGCGCGCGACAGGTCGTCGATGCCACGGGTCTCGGTCAGCTCCAGCGTCAGAGTCGAGGGTGCCACCCCATGGCGCTCCACCCGGGCGATAAAGGCATCGAGAAAGTCGTCGCAGTCGAGGACTACCGGTGACAGGTTGATCGCCAGATCGAGGCGAATCCCGGTCCTCGTCCAGCGATGCTGCTGGGCGAGGGCCTGTTCGACCAGCTGCCAGGTGAGCGGGATGATCTGGCCATCCTGCTCGGCCACCGAGATAAAGCGGTCCGGTGGCACCAGCCCCTGCTCTGGGTCCTGCCAGCGGGCCAGCGCCTCGACGCCCATCAGCCGGCCGGTGGCCATGCAGAGCTTGGGCTGATAGGCGAGCAGGAAGTGCCCCCGGGTCAGGGCGGAGCGGATCTCCCGGGAGGCGATCTGGCCCTGAGAGGCCTGCAGCTGGTCGACGATACGCAGCAGGGCTCGCGCGTCCAGCGGCTTCTCCAGGCGACCCAGCATGCGAATCCCGGCGGAGCGACCCAGGGCCACCGCCCCCATGACTTGGTCGCGCTCGGCGCCGCTCAAAAGGATCACCGCGGGGCTGACCGGACGGGTCATCAGCAGGCGAATGATATCCAGCCCGGTGGCACCCTCCAGCCGGTAGTCGAGAATCACCAAGTCGACGTCGAGACGCTCGGGACAGGCCTCCAGGGGCTCGAGTCCTTCGCTCGTCTCGGCATCATGCCCTCGCCTGGCCAGCAGGCTAGCCACCAGCGAAAGCATGGTGGGATCGTCGTCGATGATCAGGCAGCGCAATGGTTGGACCTTTGAGGTGAGCGCCTAATGACATTGTATGAGCTATCTCAGCCCCGGGATATTCGCTGGCAGGAATCGTCACATTCCTTGACAATCAAGCGGGTAAAAAGAGAAGAAGTAAAAAACCCCGCTCGAAGCGGGGCGAAGACGGAACCGCAGAGGCATATGCGATTCACAGGGACTAGGAGGCACAAATGAGTTTCACTTAATATATTTCAACTAACATCTTTCCGCAGCGCAGCCGGAGCGGCGCGATCTTGACAAAGGTTTGCAATGAGCGGGCGCGGAGAGAGGAGTCAGGCCAGCCGGAATCCCGCCCCCGCCAGCAGCGAGGCCAGGGCGGCGTCGGACTCGGCCAGAGCGACCTCCAGAGTGGAAAACTCTCGGCGCAGGGGATAGCCCGCCCGGCAGGCGTCGAAGCCCCTGGCCATGCCCCGCCGGCGGCTCTCGCGCAACAGGCTGTCGTGGTCACGGCGCACATCATGGACGGCGCGCAGGCAGAGCCGTAGGGCCTCCTCGGGAGTGAGACCCGGACCCAGCTCGAGGCGGTGCAGGGGCGGCGCCGGCAGCAGCTCATCGAGAGTTACCCTGGCGGGCAGGCCGAGCTCCCGGCAGAGCGCCCGGTAGATCATATGGGTGCCGCGCCGCTTGCCGTCCAGGCTGTGGCCGGCGATATGCGGCGTGGCGATCTCGGCGAGGTCGCGCAGGGCAGAGTCGATGGCGGGCTCATGCTCCCAGACGTCGAGCACCGCGCTGATATCGCCCTGCCCCGCCAGCCGCTGGCGCAGGGCGACGCCATCCACGCAATCGCCGCGCCCGGCGTTGATCAGCACCGTGCCCGGCGCCAGCTCGGCGATGGCCTCGGCCCCCAGCAGGTGATGGGTGGCATGGGGCCCTTCGCGCACCAGAGGGGTGTGCAGACAGAGCACGTCGCAGTCATCGATCAGAGTCTCCAGATCGACGAAACCCGGGAGATCGCGACCCTCGGCGCCTTCTTTCTCGACCCTGGGCGGGTCACAGGTCAGGCAGTCGATACCCATGGCGGTCAGGCGGTCCAGCAGCCGACCGCCCACGTTGCCGGCGCCGACCACGCCCACACGTCGCTCGCGAAACTGCCAGCCCTGGCGCTCGGCCAGGGTCGAGAGGCTGCCCAGCACGTAGTCGACCACCGCCTCGGCGTTGCAACCCGGGGCGCTGGCAAAGGCGATACCGCGCTCTTCCAGCGCGCCGAGCTCGATATGATCGGTGCCGATGGTGCAGGTGCCGACAAAGCGCAGCCGACTGGCCTCAGCGAGCAGCGATTCATCGACACGGGTAATGGAGCGCACCACCAGGGCATCGATATCTCGCAGGGCAGCGGCCGTGATCTGGCGACCGGGCAGACGCACCACCTCGCCCAAGGCACCGAAACAGGCCTCGGCGGCAGGCACGTCGGCATCGACAAGGATTCGCATGGTCACTTGTTCCCACTTCTCAGGCGATTACAATACGCACCAACCTACCACTCCCCAACCGCCACGGGGAGACCTTGCACGCCAGGAGCCTCGATGATCGTCCGCTGGGAAACCGACCATGACTATGTGCTGGTGCATATCCACCAGGACATGTTCAGCGACTGGATCTTCAGCCGCGCCTGGGGGCAGATCGGCACCCAGTTCGGGGGCCTCAAGCATCAGCTGGCCGATGACCATGATCAGGCGCTGATGTGGCTGGCCGACGAG
>PWIZ01000172.1 GCA_003560175.1 Halomonas sp.
AAAACAGCGATCTTCCGTGGACTCGGACGCTCGACGCGGACAAGGCCTTCCGCTGAGAGAGATCACGAGTCCTGAGGCCTCGTCCGACCACCCTCGCCTCAACTTCCGCTCATCCACCTAAGTTCCGATGACGGGCAGCCCGTCATCGGAGCGGGTTGTCCCCCACCGGCAGTTCAGCGTCGATGCCGCGTTCAGGCTAGCAATGGCGCCCCAAGCCAACCACGCCCTGCGGCGATGGCCGCGTCGCGGCTGGCTCTCTCCCGATAGTAGCGCTGCAGGGCGAATCGAAAGGCGGCAGCACGTGGCGGCAGCCCCTCGCTCTCGTAACGCTCGGCCCGCGCCTCCACCCGAGCGATGAAGGCCTCACGGTCCACCTCGGTGTCGCCGCCCAGGTTGTCGACGCTGATATGGAAACACAAGCCACAGGCCCTCGAGAAGAGCCGCTCCAGGGCCTGGGGAGCCACCTCCACCGTCTCGAAGTCGCGCTGCTCATCAGCGTCGCGCCCATCCGGCAGGTACCAGTAGCCGTAGTCCTCCCGCTGGCGTCGCGCCTCGCCGGCGATGCACCAGTGGCTGATCTCGTGCAGCGCGCTGGCATAGAAGCCCCGCGCGAAGATCACCCGGTGGAAGGGCGTGTCGGCATCGGCGGGCAGATAGAGCGGCTCGTCGCCGCCACGCACCAGACGGGTGGCGAAAGTGTCGTGGAACAGGCCGTCGAACAGGGCGATGACATCCTCGAGTCGGTGTTTCACGCAGGCTCCATGGACGAAGGGGAACCACCATTATAGGCCCCGGGCCGAGCGGGCCAAACCCCTTGCGCATTGCTATAGTAGGCGGTTTTCTTGCCCTACCCGAAAAGCTCGACCGCATGGAGCGCCCGATCTTGTTCAGTCCTATCGCCCGCCTGCTCGCTACCGGCCGCCAGGAAACCCGCCCGCTGCTAGCCCTGACGCTGCCGATCTGCGGCGCGCAGCTCGCCCAGGCCGGCATGAGCGTGGCCGATGTGATGATGACCGGCCGGCTCAGCGCCACCGACCTGGCTGCCGTCTCGGTGGGCTCGAGCCTGTGGATGCCGCTGATGCTGTTCATGACCGGCACCCTGATGGGGCTGACACCCATCGTGGCGCATCTGATGGGCGGCAGGCGCCTGACCGGGATTCGACCCAATGTGCATCAGGCGCTCTGGGTGGCGCTGGTGCTGGGCGTGGTCGCGGCGGCCCTGCTGTGGTTTGCCGTCCAGCCGATCTTCGTGCTGATGGCGGTACCCGAAGAAGTGGCCAGGCGCTCGACGGCCTACCTGGCGGCCGTCGCCTTTGGCATGCCCGGCGCGGCGCTGTTCCAGGCGCTGCGCGCCTTCTCCGACGGCATGAACCACACCCGCCCCTCGCTGTGGATCAGCCTGATCGGTCTGGCGGTCAATATTCCCAGCAACTACGTACTGATCCACGGGGGCGACGGCCTCACCGCCCTGTTCGGTGACTGGCTGCCGGAATGGGTGCAGGCGCTGCCGGCGCTGGGCGCCTTCGGTTGCGGTATCGCCACGGCGCTGTCGCTGTGGATCATGTGCCTGGCCATGGTCCTCTACACCCGCCGTGCGCGGGCCTACCGCGAGGTGTCGCTGTGGCACTCGCCTTCCCTGCCGCGCCTTAAGATGATCGGTGAACTGCTCTATGTCGGCCTGCCCATCGGCGTGGCGATCTTCGTCGAGGTCACCCTGTTTACCGTGATCGCGCTGCTCATCGCCAGCCTGGGCGAGATCACCGTGGCGGCCCACCAGATCGCACTCAACTACACCTCGATACTCTTCATGCTGCCGCTCTCGCTGAGCATGGCGCTGACGGTAAGGGTCGGCAACACTCTGGGGCAGCAGCGGCCTGCCCATGCCCGCCAGGTGGCCGCCTTCGGCATTGCGTCAAGCGTTCTGGTCGCCATGCTCAACAGCGCCCTGCTCTGGTTTACCGCGGAATCGGTGATCGGCCTCTATACCCTCGACGCGGCCGTGCAACGTCTGGCCCTTTCGCTGGTCCTACTGGCCATGATCTTCCAGCTTTCTGATTCACTGCAGGTGAACCTGGCCGGCGCCCTGCGCGGCTACCGGGACACCCGCATCATCATGTTGATCACCCTGGCCTCCTACTGGCTGGTCGGCCTCGCCGGTGGCCACTGGCTGGGAACCCGCGGGCTTTTCGGAGTGATCGAACCAATGGGCGTTCATGGCTACTGGATCGGCCTGATCGGCGGTCTCACCGTGGCGACGGTTCTGCTCGGCGAGCGTCTCAGGCGGATCAGCCGGGCAGCGGCGGAGGGCAGACACGATGCGCTGGGCATCCACTGACAGAGGGCTGGTCACCCTGCTGATCGCGGGACTGGGCGGCCTGCTGAGCGCCTGTGGCAGCGGCGGCGACAGCAACGATATGCTCATCGACTACCAGCGGGACCTGGCCCAGCGCCTCGACCTGGCGCCCCCGTCGCCGGTCAGTCCCGGCAATATCGGCGCCTTTCCCGACCGGCGTGAGCGACTGGTGACGATCCCCGAGACCCGCGAGGGCATGCTCAACATCTTTGCCCTGCGCGAGTGCCATATCACCACCCTGGTCGCGGAGCGCAACAGCACCCTGGGGAGGGTCGCCCCGGCCAGTCAGCTGTGGCGCTACGAGTTGACGCTCTGGCAACGCCTGACCGACTGCCTGGCGAGTGAGGTGCCCGAGCGCCTCGCCGAGGCGGACCGTGAGAGACTCGAGCGTCTGACCGCCACCAAGACGGAGCAGCTGCCCCAGGCGGCCTGGAACGGCCTGTTCGGCTCAGACGAGTGGGCCGGCAACTTCTCGCGGGTGAGTTCAGCCTTACCTGCGGACGCCCTCTCGCCACCCGAGGCACAGCTGGAATCGCTCGGCTACCTGCAGGTGCTGACGGCGATAGCGGTGCAGGATGCCCCTCCGCCCGACCTGGAGGCCATGGAAGGACACCTGCGCGCCCTCAAGGAGCGCCCCTATACGGCCGAGTTGCTACGTACCCTGACGCTTGCCACCCAGCGCATGGACGAGGCTTCGCGCCTGGCCGAGCTCGCCCTGGCGCGCCATGACGGCTGCCTCACGTCTGCCCTCGAGGAGAGCGAAAGCGATGAGCGCCTCGCCCAGTGGCTGGAGGCTCTCAACGGTGCCGCCCACGCCTGGCTAGCCGAGCTCGATCCGCTGTTCGGCTCCCTCGCCTCACCCCCCGAAGCGGTCGGCGCCTACCAGAAAGAGTGGCTCTCCCGACACAACCCGTCAGCACCGCTGCCCGCCTTCGAGGCTGCACACAATCACCACCAGGAACTGCGTCGAGCCCTGGCACGGCGCTGTCGTTAAAGCCACGGGAAACGCGGCAGGGCTTAACCTGCTCCACGGTCTGTGCTATTGGTGACAGTGTGAGAGACGCAGTGCGCTTCCGAGCGGTCCGTGGAGCCCAGCTCCCCGCGCCGATGTCGTGATCACGCAGCATGTGGAGAGACGTCATGGGAATCCCGCTATCAAACCGCCCCGCCCGGGTCATCGACCTGGAGACGATGCGCCAGCGTTTGCTAGCCAGGCGTCGTCTGATACGCCTGGCCCCCGAGTTGGACGGCCTCGAGATGGTCTACCGCCTGGCCTCGAGCCCCGACACCCTGTACGGCATGCCGCTGCTGGCCTGGGGGCTGCGTGAGGATGGCGAGGTCGTCGGCATGGTGCCCTGGATGGAGTCGCTGACACCATGCCATCGCCTGGATGACCCAGAGCACGGCAGCTTCGTCGGCTATCGCGACCCCGAGACCGAGGAATTGTTCGAGCAGGCCCCGGAGCACAAGGTGTTCGAACTCGAGCACGCCGCCACCTACTTCGACTACGAGGACACCGAACAGGTCACCCTCATCCAGCAGATCCCCGAAACCCAGGGCACCCATGCTCTGTGCATGGACGAGGGAGATGCACCCTGGCAGCTCAAGCAGGTGTTCGGATGGCGGCTCTACAGCGATGGCGCCGTGGAGGCGCTGCTGGCAGACGAGCGGCTGGTCGAATCGACTCCGATTCTGCCTGGCGACTCCTGCCTCTACCCCGGCCATACCCGTCACCGCATGGTCTACTTCTTCCAGCGCCAGATCGCCAACCGCATCCGCCGTGAAGATCCCGCGACCCTGGAGGCGCTCGCCCTCATGGTAATGCCGGAGGCCAACAACCTTTCACCGGGCTGCCCCCCGGGACAGAATTAGCCCAAACGGATAAAATAGCGGTAGCTGCCCTCGAGCTCCTCCTGGCGAATCAGCTCATGCCCCAGAAATTGGCAGAATTTCGGCACGTCCCGGGTCGTGGCCGGATCGCTGGCAATGACCATGAGCACCTCGCCGGAGCCCATGTCGCGCACCTTGTTGTGCATCAGCATGATCGGCTCGGGGCAGTAGAGCCCGGTGGTATCGAGCTCGACCTGAAAATCGGGAGCCGCCTCGGGCAAAACGTCACGGGAATCAACCATCGATGGCCTCGTCGTTGGGATCTACACTGTTGGGAGCAAGTTAGATGATCAAGATCATTATCGAACGTCGGATCATGCCGGGGCTCGAGGAGGAGTACGAGGAAGCCGCTCGTGAAGCCATGCGCCATTCCCTGGGCGCACGGGGTTTCGTGGGTGGCGAAAGCCTCGTCGAGCTCGGCCACAGCGACCGACGCCTGATGATCACCAAGTGGCGCGACCTGCGCGCCTGGAAAGAATGGTACACCAGTGAGGAGCGCTCCCGGGTGATGCAGCGCCTGCTGCCGTTGCTCACCGAGGAGGAGCGCGTCCGCGTCTACGAGCCGACCACTCACTGAAGCAGGTGGCCAGCGTCCATTGGCGCTGGCCGCTCATGCCGGGGTCGGAGCTCGCGGCTGCTAGTCCCGCAGGCGCACATGTACCGTCACTTCCTCTCTATCGTGGTAAAGGTGGCGACAACTTATCTCCGCGGCGACTCCGGCACTGGCCAACGCCTCTTCCAGGCGAGTTAGGCAAGCCCGTACCTCCGGCCAGCGACGTTTCATCGGCAGCTTGAGGTTGAACACCGCCTCCCGGCACCAGCGCCGTACCAGCCAGCGCTCCATCATGGCCTCCACCCTCGACGGCTTGTCGACGATATCGCACACCAGCCAGTCGAGCCGATAAGGCGGCTCCCACACGAAACCATCCTCGCGCAGGTGCTCGATCTGCCCGGTGGCCATCAGCGCCTTGTCCATGGGCCCATTGTCGATGGCATAGACATGTATGCCGCGATGAACGAGCTGCCAGGTCCAGCCGCCGGGAGCCGCGCCCAGATCGGCGGCCTGCATTCCCTCGGCCAGGCGCGTGTCCCACTCCGATCGCGGCACGAACTCGTGCCATGCCTCCTCGAGCTTGAGGGTCGAGCGACTCGGGGCCGACCTGGGAAAGCGCAGGCGACGAATCCCCCCAAGCTGTTCGCTACGGTTGCCGGGGAAACTCAAGCCCAGCTGGACGCAGTCACCGGCGCTCCATAACAGATGCAGACGTCGTCCGCCGGCCTTGCGGCGCAGGGCGCCGCGCTTCTTGAGCAGCGACTCCAGCGGGCGCGTGAGCGCCTTGGCCAGCCCTCCCAGAGCCTTGCCATCGTTGGTATCGGGCGTCTCATGCCAGATACTTTCGAAACTCCAGCCGGACTCGACCGCCTGCTCGGTGATCGGTGAGAGTCGATCTTCCCGGTCCAGCGACAGCGGTGTCAGCGCCACCAGACTCTGCCGAGCGAAGACCAGCCCACTGAGTGGCAGGGCCCGATGCAGGCCGTTGGCCGGCTCCTCATCCGCCAAGCAGAAACGGACGAAGCCGCCTCCCGCCCCCTGGATAGCCTCGCCGGCCCAGCCTGCCTCAGCCGCCTTGTCGGCGAGCTCTTCGGCCAGGTCGCGCTCGAACCCGGGACGGCAGTAGAGCAGCAGCTCCGAGGCTGACCGGCTCAAGCGCCACCTCCCTGCTTTCCTGCCCGCGGCCTTCCGGTGCACAACTGGTTTTCCACATCCTGAAGCTGCACGTTCAAGGCGTTGGTGGAGATCTGGATCTCCCACAGGGAGTAGATCAGGGAGACCGATAGCGTCACCAGACTGACACCGAACAGAACCATGCCGGTGAGTTCGAGCGACAAGAAGAGGGCAAACATCGACAAAGTGCAGAGCAGAAAACTGAACACACCGGCCAGCTGCATCCGCTTGGTGAGAGAGATCCTCCGGCGCAGCAGCAGAATCTGACGCGTATTGGTCTCCTGGTGCTGGTTGCGTTCCTCCTGGGCCAGCTTGCGAATCAGCTGAGCCAGCACCAGGAAACGATTGGTATAGGCCAGCAACAGTAGCGAAATGGCCGGAAACAGCAGCGCCGGCGTTGTCAGGGTCAAGATGACTCTCCATAGCGAATAGTTGCACCCATGATACCAGCGAGGCGGCCAACGGCACGAGAGAGACTCATCGTTTAATTAACATCCATGAGAGATAATTAATTCATTTATTTGGTGCGCGCCAATGTCGTTTTTTCAAGCTTTTTCGGCTCATATCAATGTCTAACCAGCGCATGGCCCATACTGTTGCTGCATAATAGTGCATTGCTTTATATTGTCAGCCCATTAGATATCGCCTTCAGGCTGTCCGCCCGCTTGGCGGACACAAAGTCACTTTGTCACACAGGAATACGCTGATGCCCTACGTTCACGATACCCTCGAAGGCCTTCGCAAGAGCAGCCCCGCCCAGACCGAGTTCTATCAGGCTGCCGAGGAGGTCCTCGAGTGTCTGCGTCCACTGTTTCAGCGCAGCCCGCACTACCATGACCACAGCATCATTGAGCGTATCGTCGAGCCCGAGCGCCAGATCATGTTCCGGATCTGCTGGACCGACGACGACGGCAAGGTGCAGGTCAACAAGGGTTACCGTGTGCAGTTCAACTCTGCTCTGGGCCCCTACAAGGGCGGCCTGCGCTTCCACCCCAGCGTTACCTCCGGGACCATCAAGTTCCTGGGCTTCGAACAGATCTTCAAGAACGCATTGACCGGCCTGCCTATCGGAGGCGGCAAGGGTGGCTCCGACTTTGATCCCAAGGGCAAGTCCGACGGCGAAATCATGCGTTTCTGTCAATCCTTCATGACCGAACTCCATCGCCATATCGGCCCGACCACCGACGTTCCCGCCGGCGACATCGGCGTGGGCGCCCGCGAGATCGGCTACATGTACGGCCAGTACAAGCGTCTTACCGGCCGCTATGAAGGTGTGCTTACCGGCAAGGGCCTGAACTGGGGCGGCTCACTCGGCCGCAAGGAAGCCACCGGCTATGGGGCGGTCTACTTCGCTCAGAACATGCTGGAGGCTCGTAACGAAAGCATCGAAGGAAAGACCTGCCTGGTCTCCGGTGCCGGCAATGTGGCCACCTACACTATCGAGAAGCTCTACGAACTGGGCGCCAGACCGGTTACCTGCTCCGACTCCCGGGGCACCATATACGATTCGCGTGGTATCGACCTGGATCTACTCAAAGAACTCAAGGAGGTCAGACGCGCCTCCCTCGAGGAGTATCTGGCCAAACATCCCGAGGCCAGCTATATACCGGCCAGCGACTATCCAGAGGACGGCCACGCCGTCTGGCGCATCAAGGCCGACGCCGCCTTCCCCAGTGCCACACAGAACGAGCTTACAGTCGCCGACGCACGCGCCCTGCTGGATAACGGCATCACCTGTATCAGCGAGGGCGCCAACATGCCCTCTACCGCTGATGCTGCCGACCTCTTCCTGGAAGCCAGGATCGCCTATGGCCCTGGCAAGGCTGCCAATGCCGGCGGCGTGGCCACCAGCCAGCTGGAGATGGCCCAGAACAGCGGCATGGAGCAATGGCCGCTGGAGAAAGTGGACGTCAAGCTCAAGGAGATCATGGCCAATATCCACAGGCAATGTGCCGATACCGCCGAGGAATTCGGCGAGCCGACCAATCTGGTGCTTGGCGCCAATATCGCCGGCTTCCGAAGGGTGGCCGACGCCATGATCGACCAGGGCGTGGTGTAACCCCTCCCCTTCACGCACGTTACCAGAACAACAAGGTCCGGGCTTTATGGCCCGGACCTTTTCCTTGGGTCGCTATTCAACACCTGTGGTTGGCACCGCCTGGCCGTGATCCCGGAAACACCAAATAGGTGCCTGACGATGATCGCGCCGGCCGGCGCTCCGGGACTCTACTCGCCTCATTCTGAGACTCGCCCTTCGGGCCCGCTGAAGCGGTTCCCGTTTGTTCCCGACAAACGGGTCCATGGGGAGACCCCTGGCAGGGTTATCCCGCCCACAACGAGAAATCCCCCAGCCTCTTTCGAGACTGGGGGATTCGGTATAAGTGCCTGACGATGGCTTGGCCGGCACTCCGGGACTCTTCATGGGGAGCGCCCCTAGAACGACGAAACCCCGACCATTGGCCGGGGTTTCTGAATAAGTGCCTGACGATGACCTACTCTCACATGGGGAGACCCCACACTACCATCGGC
>PWIZ01000417.1 GCA_003560175.1 Halomonas sp.
AGAGGCGGCCGTCCCGGGCCACCACCACGGTGGATTCGCCGCGGGCGGCGGCCTCGCTGCCGATGGCGCGGCCGATCAGCTCGACGCTCGCCTCGGTGAGGGTAGCATCGACGATGCCGCGGATATCGTAGGCGCGAAAGATGGTGGCGGGAGCGGTCTGGGTCTCGGCGGTCATGGGTGTCCTTGTCCTGTGGGTCGCATCGGGGCGAGTGTCAGTGGCGGCCGGAGCTGCCGAAACCGCCGGTGCCGCGCTGGCCGCTGCCGCTGAGGCTATCGGCGAAGTCGTCCACCACCTCGAGCTCGGCCTGCACCACCGGGACCAGCAGGTACTGGGCCAGAAGCTCGAAGGGGGCGAGGGTGAAGTCGTCCTGGCCGCGATTCCATACCGAGATCATCAGTTCGCCCTGGTAGTCTGAGTCGATCAGCCCCACCAGGTTGCCGAGCACGATGCCGTGCTTGTGGCCGAGTCCCGAGCGGGGCAGGATCAGGCCGGCAAGTCCCGGATCGGCGATATGGATGGCCAGGCCCGTGCGCACCAGCTCGCACTGGCCCGGGGCCAGGGTGAGCGGGGCATCGAGCAGGGCGCGCAGGTCCATGCCGGCGGAGCCGTCGGTGGCGTAGCGGGGCATGTAGTCGTGAAGGCGTTCGTCGAGGAGCTTCACTGCCAGGCGGGGCTTGACGTGGGGGTGGGGCATCGGCGGTACCTGAAAAGGGTGAAAGATGTTGTGTCGAAGGCTCAGCGGGTGGGGCGAGCGGCCAGCCGGGCCAGGGCGTGGCGCATCACGGCATCGGCCAGTTCGCGCTTGGGCTGGGGGGCCAGGTTCTCCTGGCCGTCGCCCCACAGCACCAGGGCGGCATTGTTGTCGCTGCCGAAGCCGAGGCCCTCGCGAGAGACATCGTTGGCGACGATCATGTCGAGCCCCTTGCGGGCAAGCTTGTCCCGGGCATAGCCCTCCAGGTCGCGGGTCTCGGCGGCGAAACCCACCACCAGGGGGCGGCTGGCCGTCGGCAGGGCAGCCACGCTGGCGATGATGTCGGGGTTCTGGATCAGGCGCAGCACCAGGCCCGCTTCGCCCTCGGTCTTCTTGAGCTTGTGCTCGGCGGCGCTTTCGGCTCGGTAGTCGGCCACCGCGGCGCAGCCGATAAAGATATCGCTGGCCGGTGCCAGCCGCGTCGCGACCTCGTGCATCTCCAGCGCCGTCTCCACCGTGATTCTCTCCACGCCCTCCGGGCAGGCCAGGGCGACCGGGCCGCTGATCAGCTGCACGCGAGCGCCCAGGGCGGCGGCGGCTTCGGCCAGGGCGTAGCCCATCTTGCCGGAGCTGTGGTTGGAGAGGTAGCGCACCGGGTCCAATGGTTCCCGGGTGGGCCCGGCGGTAATCGTCACGGTCAGGCCGGCCGCCTCGGAGGCGCCTGGCGCGGGGGTGGGTGCCGTCAGCAGCGCCTTGAGAATCGCTTCGGGCTCCAGCATGCGGCCCGGACCGACATCGCCGCAGGCCTGGTCGCCGCTGGCGGGTCCCAGCAGGTGCCAGCCGTCATCCATCAGCCGTGCGGCGTTGCGCCGGGTAGCGGGGTGGGCCCACATGGCCTGGTTCATGGCCGGGGCCATCACCTTCCTGGCCTCGCTGGCCAGGCAGAGAGTGGTCAGCAGGTCGTCGGCCATGCCGGCGGCCAGGCGCGCCATCAGGTCGGCGGTGGCCGGGGCGATGAGGATGGTGTCGGCCCAGCGGGCCAGCTCGATATGGCCCATGCCGGCCTCGGCTTCCGGGTCGAGCAGTGAGGTGCGCACGGGCTCCCCGGTCAGCGCCTGCAGCGTCAGGGGGGTAATAAAGGCCTGGGCGCCTTCGGTCATGACGACGCGGACCTCGCAGCCGGCCTGCTTGAGCAGGCGGGCGAGCATGGCGCTCTTGTAGGCGGCGATGCCGGCGCTGATGCCGAGCAGCACCTTGGGCCCGAGGCGTGACGGGGCGGGAAGCGATGACATGGGCGTAGTCCGAAGCGCGATTGTCAGCCGCCTACCTTACCACCCGCGCCGAATCTTGCGTAGGCGAGGGAGCGGCTACACTGGGGAGCAAAGGTGGCAGGGTGGCGGTGATGTCGATCAGGGACTGGCCGGAGGGGGAGCGCCCTCGGGAGAAACTGCTGGCGCTGGGGGCGGAGGCGCTGTCGGATGCGGAGCTGCTGGCGATCTTTCTCCGGGTGGGCGTGCGGGGGCGCTCGGCGGTGGATCTGGCCCGGGACCTGCTGCTGGAGTTTGGCGGCCTGCGTCAGCTGCTGGAGGCCGACCGCGAGCGCTTCTGCGCCGCTCGCGGCATGGGCAGCGCCAAGTATGTGCAGCTGCAGGCGACGCTGGAGCTGTCGCGACGCCACCTTGCCAGTCAGCTGGCGCGGGGCGAGGCGCTGACCTCGCCGACCCTGGTGCGCGCCTACCTCTCCAGCCAGCTGCGCCACCTGGGGCACGAGGAGTTCGCGGCGCTCTTCCTCGACAGCCAGCACCGGGTCATTCGCTACGAGTCGCTGTTTCGCGGCACCCTGGACAGCGCCTCGGTCTACCCCCGGGAGGTGGCCCGGCGCGCCCTGGAACTGGGCGCCGGGGCGATCATCTTCGCCCACAATCACCCCTCCGGCATCGCCGAGCCCTCGGATGCCGACCGGCGCATCACCGACCGGCTGCGCGAGGCGCTCGGGCTCTTCGAGATCCGGGTGCTGGACCACTTCGTGGTGGGCGACGGGGAGGTGGTTTCCTTCGCCGAGCGTGGGTGGTTGTAGATCAGGCCGGCCAAGATTTTCCTGACAGAGCGCAATGCAAGAGCCCGGTTTGCCAGGGACGAAAGACGCTCCCGTGAACAAGACGGGATAAACTGTGAGGAGATAAGCGACTGACATCCCTTTATCCGAGATTAGCCCATGCCGCCATCGAACACTGTTTCCCCTGCGGACGCCCTACCGGTCGTCGGTATCGGGGGATCGGCCGGATCTCTTCAGCCCCTTAAATCCTTTCTGGCCAACCTGCCTGCCGATACGGGAGCTGCGTATGTCATCGTCACCCACCATCCCAGTGGCGAGCGCAGTCTTTTGCCTGAAATCCTCGGTCCACAAACGGCCATGCCCGTCCAGATGGTCGCGGAGGGGGAAACCCTCTTGCCGAATCGGGTCTATGTAGCGCTGCCGGACGACGGTTGGATCTTTTACCGGGGCCAACTGGTTCGGTCTCGGAAGGCCCGAGAACATCCAGCGACCCCCTTGCCGGCGGGAGAGCGGCGGCGGCCCGGCCCACCTCACTCCATCGATGCTTTTTTTCGCTCCCTGGCGGAGGAGGCGGGGCGCCGGGCCCTCGCGATTGTCCTGTCCGGCACGGGCAGCGATGGCACCTTGGGGATCCAGGTCGTCAAGTCCCTCTCCGGTATGGTCATGGCTCAGGACCCGGATACCGCCGAGTTCGGGGATATGCCGGCTAATGCGATTGCAACCGGCCAGGTGGACTACGTGCTGCCTCCGGCAGATATGCCGGCCACCTTGACCGGCTATCTCCGCTCACAAGTCCATCGCCAGACGGCTCTGCCAGGCCATCAGCCGGCGATCCCGCAGGGTCTGATGAGCCAGATCCTGAGCCGGGTGAAGCATCGTACCGGTCACGATTTCTCGGGTTACAAGGCCAGCACGCTGACTCGGCGCCTGGAGCGGCGCATGGACCTGCGGCAACTCACCGATCCCCAGGCGTATCTGGACTATCTGCAGTCTCATCCCGAGGAGGTCAATCTCCTGTTCCAGGAGTTCCTTATCAGTGTCACCAACTTCTTCCGGGACCCTCCGGTCTGGGCCGCGCTAGGCAAGACGCTGCTACCGGCGATGCTGCAACAGGCGGCCCGGACGGGACAGGAGTTCCGAGCCTGGGTAGTGGGCTGTGCCACCGGCGAGGAGGCCTTCACCCTGGCCATCCTTATCCGGGAATGCCTGATTGACTGGGAGCAGGTTCCGGAGGTCAGAATCTTCGCTACCGATGTGGATCAGGCCGCCATCGAAACGGCGCGAAGGGGGCGCTATCCGGCCGGCATCGCTCAGGATCTGTCCGAGTCTCACCTGCGGCGGTATTTTTCCGCCGAAAACGACACCTACCGGATCAGCCGGGAGGTGCGGGACATGGTGGTGTTCGCCGAGCACAACGCCCTTCAGGACCCGCCATTCACCAGCCTGGACCTCGTTACCTGTCGCAACCTGCTGATCTATCTGGAACGGGATCGTCAGGAGCGCCTCCTGGCGGTATTCCGCTACGCTCTGCGCAGTCACGGGCTGCTGCTGCTGGGACCCTCAGAGAGCATGGACCACCAGAGTGAGGCCTTCTCCGTGGTGGATAAGGATGCCCGGATCTACCGGGTGGCCGAAGGCTCCTTGGCCATTCGTCTGCCCACGATGCCGAACCCCAGCCGTTTGCGCCGACTGCCCTACCAGGCGCCCACCGAGAGCTCGGCAACGGGGTCGGTTGACAGCCTCTCTCACAGCGTGGAGCGCCTTATCGCGCTGCAGTTTGCTCCGCCGGCGGTAGTCGTCAACGACCGCGGCGAGGTGGTATATGTCCACGGACGAATCGGCAAGTTCCTGGAGCCTGCCAGCGGTCCTACTCGGAATCGGCTGCTGGAGATGGCGCGGCCGGGGCTGCGATCGCCGCTGAGTCAGGCGCTGCAGCGGGCGTCGGGCGGTGATGCCGATCACGTCAGCCGGACGGTTCAGGTACAGACCAATGGTGATACCGAACCGGTTCGCCTGGAGGTCCACCGGATTCGGACGCCCACCGCCCTGGCAGGCTTCTACCTGGTGGCCTTTCATCCAGTCCCTGCCACACGCCCGGCGAGCGGGTCGGTCGATGCACGCGATCCAGCCTCCCATCGCGAGAGCATGGGCAGCGGCAACGGCGATACCGAGGCGCGTCTGACGCGTGAGCTGGAGGCGCTGCGTCAAGACAAGCAGGTGGCGGTGGAAGAGATGCATGCTGCCAACGAGGAGCTTCAGTCGATGAATGAAGAGCTCCAGTCGATGAACGAGGAGCACCAGAGCAGCAACGAGGAGCTGGAAGCCGCGAAGGAGGAAGTCGAATCCCTCAATCAGGAGCTGCGCAGCGTCAACGCGGAGCTCCGAAATCGCGTCGATACTCTCACCGAGGTCAATGATGATCTCAAGAACCTTCTGGACAGCACCCACCTCGCCACCCTCTTTCTCGACGAGGCCCTCAATATCAAGCGGTTCACTCCGGCGATGCAGGATCTGATTGCCGTGCGCCCGACCGACATCGGCCGGCCGCTGAGTGAGCTGACCACCCGGTTGCGCTACGCTACTCTGCTGGCGGACGCCGAGACGGTGCTGGACACCCTAATCCCCAAAGAGGTAAAAGTGCAGACGCAGAGCGGCCACTGGTATCTGCTGCGCATCCAGCCCTATCGCAGCACACGCAATGTGATCCGGGGGGTCGTCTGCACCTTCCAGGACATACAGGTCGCCCAGGGCGTGGCGCACGGTGAGGCGTTTTTCCGGGCGGTCGTGGACACCGTGCGCGAGCCCCTGCTGGTGCTCGATCCTGATCTGCGGGTGGTGTCTGTCAACGATGGCTTCTATCGCACCTTTCCTCTGCGCCCGGAGGCGGTGGAGGGCAAGCGTCTGTTCGATCTGGCTGATGGGCAGTGGGATAATCCGGAATTGAGGGCCCGCCTCATGGAGGTCTTGCCGCGTCAGCAGGCTTTCTGCGATTTCGAGCTGAGCGTGGCTGTCGGGGACTCGGTGCCGGCGCACTGGTGGTTGAATGCCCGCCGCCTAGAATTGGAAGAGGGCACCGCCATGATTCTGCTCGCCATGGATAGGCAAGGGCCGGCATCCGAGCCCGAGGAGCGCGTCGTAAGGAGTGCCGAAAATGGACAGTAACGATTTGCAGCCTCTGTCACCGCGGGCCTTGCGCGACCTGGCGCACCGTCGCTTGCGCCAAGGCTTGACGGATGTTTCCAGCTATACCGCGACGTATACCCAGTCCCTGGTCTCCGAGCTGGAGCTGCATCAGGAAGAGCTGCGAATCCAGAACGAGGAGCTGCAGCGGGCGCGAGACCGGTTGGAAATCGCTCGGGAAATTGCCCAGACCCGCTACCGCGATCTGTTCGAGAGAGCGCCGATGGGCTATCTCCTCCTGGATGCCAAAGGGCGCATTCAGGAGGCTAATCGGGCCGCCAACACCTTGCTTGCGCCGGGAACCGATCTGGCTGGCCATGACCTGTCCGCTTTCGTGGCTGCCGAATCCCAGGATGCGCTTCACCTCCACCGCCGCGCACTCGCCGCCATGGAGACTCCTCAGGCCGTCGATCTGGCCCTGGCAGGGGATGAAAGTGCCCTGCGCATGGTGCGGATGGAGAGCGTGGCAGAGCCCGCCGAGGAGCCTGGTGCCGCTCGCTTCCGCTGTGCCCTGATGGATATCACGGAACGCCGACGGGTAGAGGATCAACTCAGAATCGCTGCCCGAGTGTACAAGGATGCCGGGGATGCCATCGTCGTGATGGACCCTGCCGGTCGTATCCAGTCCGTCAACAGGGCCTACACCCGGATTACCGGCCATATTGAAAACGATGCGCTGGGGAGGAGCCTGAACAGCCTGGTCAAGACGGATCATCACGGTCAAGTCTCATACCAGGAGATTTGGGAGACGCTCAACGAGCGGGGCTTCTGGCAGGGAGAGATATGGGACCGCCGCAAGAGCGGCGAGGTATTCCCGGCATGGCTGACTCTCAATCGCCTCGACGATGATCAGGAGAAGCCCCGCAATATAGTGGCTGTCTTCTCGGATATCAGTAAAATCAAGGACTCCCAGCGCAAGATCGAGTACCTCGCCAGCCACGATGTGCTGACCGGGCTGCCCAACCGCAGCCTGTTCCAGGATCGAGCTCAGCAGGCCCTTGCCCAGGCCCGGCGCAGCGGAAGTCAGATGGCCCTCATGTTCCTGGATCTGGACCATTTCAAGGATATCAATGACACCCTCGGTCACGAGATGGGCGATGCACTGCTGGTACAAGTCGCCGCCAAGCTTCGAGAGTGGGTGCGAGATGTGGACACGGTGGCGCGAATAGGTGGCGACGAATTCACGGTGGTATTCAGCGACTGTGATGCCCGAAAGACAGGGTTGATCGCCCAGCACCTGGTGGATCGCCTCGCCGGCACCTTCGAGGTCAGAGGCAGGCACCTGCGCATCAGCGCCAGCGCCGGCCTGGCCTTGTATCCCGGGGACGGCGATGACGTGGACACCCTGTGCCAAGCGGCCGACATGGCCATGTATCGTGCCAAGGAGAGCGGTCGCAATCGGTTGCGATTATATGAGCTGGGGCTGCATGAGCGCCTCCTTGAAGACCGAGCGCTCGAGGAGGCGCTGCGCCGGGCCCTCACTCACCAAGAGCTGCGCCTGATGTATCAGCCCCAGTTCGACGCAAGCGACCCCGAGCGGCTCGTGGGGGCCGAGGCCCTGCTGCGCTGGGAGGATCCCGAGAAGGGGGCGATCAGCCCGGTGCGGTTTATCCCGATCGCCGAGAGATCCGACCTGATCACGGAGCTGGGCCAGCGGGTGGTGGCGTTACTGTGCGAGCAGGTGGGCGCCTGGCGGGCCGCCGGACTCGCTCCGCCCCCTATCTCTTTCAATGTCTCGCCCAAAACCTTTCGAGGCGGGCAATTCACCTCAGAGCTGTTCGAGGCCATGGCCCGGCACGGTGTTATGGCGGACCAGCTTCAGGTCGAGTTCACGGAGAGCGCGCTTACCGAGCACTCCGATATCGTCAGCCAGGAGATCCATCGGCTTCATGCGAAGGGAATCGCACTGGCCATTGACGATTTCGGGACAGGCTACTCCTCGCTGGCCAATCTCAAGCGGCTTCCCCTGACCGAACTCAAGATCGATAAGTCCTTCGTGGACGGCCTGGGTGACAACGAGTACGACGAAGCCATCGGCCGGGCCAGCCTCGCCATGGCCCAGGCCTTCGGGCTGAGGGTCGTGGCCGAGGGCGTCGAGAGCCAAGCGCAGTTGGCCTGGCTGCAGGCGCATGCCTGTGACCGCATCCAGGGGCACTTTCTCTCCTGTCCCCTGGAAGCCAGCGCCTTTCAGGCCATGCTGCGTGATATCCAAAATTCGACAGGGGGACAGGCCTGACGGTCGATGGGTAGCTCTCCCCCATGAATGAGACGGGTAATAGGGTGACGGATAGAGGATTCTGGCACTTTATCTGACGCTTCGCTATAGTATGCGCCCGGCTGCGCTCGGCTCCCTTGGGTAAAGGTCCCGGGATTCAGGGTCGCAAGCATGCTTTCCGCTATCGGCTGGCCACCTGCGCCACGCCCCGTTGCGGCGACACCTTATTGCCCCTGCTGGATCTCCGTTCCGTGCTTGCCCGGCGTGGCGGTCTCTGGTATAAAGTGCAGCCTTTGAATTCCCTTGGGTCAAATTTCACGGGATCTCCCGGTTTGCCCGACAGGTTTTGAAC
>PWIZ01000308.1 GCA_003560175.1 Halomonas sp.
CGACGAAGACCGCGCCATAATCCATGCCCGCCTCGGAGAGGATGCTGGGGTTGACGAAGATGATGTAGGCCATGGTCAGGAAGGTGGTGATCCCGGCGATGACCTCGGTCTTCACGTTGGTGTTGTGCTCGGCCAGCTTGAACTGGTTGTCGATCAGACGTTTCAGCATGGGGCTCGTTCCTGCGCGCGTGGACGGTGCGATGGTCCTTGGGGTGCGAGAAAGGTCGCGAGAAAAGCCGCCTATGGTACTCACATCTCAGACGGGATGCGAAATGCCCACAGGCAGCCGGCTCGCACTGTATAAGCAATTAGCGGACCAATCGCCAGCCGAGCTGCCAACGCAAACCTGTGTAGTGATCAACTCATCGCCACGCTCAGATGCCCCGGGCGTCCAGCACCCGCTCCACGGTCTCGACGATGGCCTGGGTCTGGGGGTCGATCTCGATATTGACGCGATCGCCCGGCACCCGATCGATGAGGGTGGTGCGCGCCAGGGTCTCGGGGATCAGGTTGACGCAGAAGCGCGGCCCCTGGGTGGCACTGGCAGGGCGCACTTCGCCAATGGTCAGGCTGATACCATCGACCCCGATATAGCCCTTGTCGAACAGGAAACGGCCCAGAGCATGGGGCAGCTCGAACCAGAGGCGGCGATTGTTGGGTGCCTCGTCGAGCTCCACCAGTTCGGCCACGGCCATCACATGGCCGGACATGGCGTGCCCGCCGATCTCGTCGCCGAAGCGGGCGGCGCGTTCGATATTGACGCGACTGCCCACCGTCACTGCACCAAGGTTGGTCACTCGCAGCGTCTCGCGCATCAGATCGAAGCTGACCCGCTTGCCCTCGATGGCGGTCACCGTCAGGCAGACCCCGTTGTGGGCCACCGAAGCGCCAATCTCGAGGCCCTTGCGTAGGGCCTTGGGCAGCGAGATGACGTGAGTACGAAACAGCTCCGCCTCTTCAATGGCGACCACCTTGGCAGTGCCCTGCACGATCCCGGTGAACATGGCGTCTCCTCAACTGCGGGGGCCCCGAACGGGGCCAGGGGCCACGAGTGTAGAGAATTCTCCCCTGTCGCGTCCACGTCGATGCCCGCCACTTCAGGACTTTCACCTTCAGATTCCTGCTTTACAGAAAATCGATCTGGTAAAAAGCCCGCTTGACCACAACAACGCCCATGGTGATTGACAGCCACGGCCCCCGCGCCTAATCTTTCCGGCTACATTGAATGGCGCCGATTTGACCCCGGCTTGCGGGCGCCCGCGCGGCGGCACGCTCTTCGAAGCGGCCAAGGCGTGAAGTGCAGCTAAAAGGGTGTGTCCAGCGTTGATGGCCACCCGCGAGGGTGGCCTTTTTTGTGCCTCCCCCCGCCCGACCCGGCGCCCCGCTTGCGGTGCATCCATGATCCGACTCCACAACGTATCCAAGACCTACGCCCTGAAGGGCCGGCGCGGCAGCGCCCGGACCGTCCAGGCGTTGAAGAACATCGACTTCCATGTTCCCGCCGGGCAGGTCCACGGCGTGATCGGTCTCTCCGGGGCCGGCAAGTCGACTCTGATCCGCTGCATCAACCTGCTCGAGCGCCCGACCACCGGCAGCGTCAGCGTGGACGGCCAGGAGCTCACCGGGCTGTCGCGCCAGGCGCTCAACCAGGCGCGCCATCGCATCGGCATGATCTTCCAGCACTTCAATCTGCTCACCAACCGCACGGTTTTCGCCAACGTGGCGCTGCCGCTGGAGCTGATGGGCATGCAGCGTGCCGAGATCCGCGAGCGGGTCACACCGCTGCTGGAGCTCGTCGGACTCGCCGACAAGACCAGGCAGTACCCAGCCCAGCTTTCCGGCGGTCAGAAGCAGCGTGTGGCCATCGCCCGGGCCCTGGCCAGCCGCCCCAAGGTACTGCTCTGCGACGAGGCCACCTCGGCCCTGGACCCACAGACCACCGGCTCGATCCTGGCCCTGCTGCGGGACATCAATCACAAGCTCGGCCTGACCATCCTGCTGATCACCCACGAGATGGAAGTGGTCAAGTCGATCTGCCACCGGGTCAGCCTGATCTCCGATGGCGAGCTGGTGGAGGAGGCGGATGTCGGCGATTTCTTCACCGCCCCCCGGACGCAGCTGGGGCGGGAATTCCTTAACGACTTCCTTCAGCTGGAACCGCCCAGGGCGCTTTTCGAGCGCCTGAAGGCGACGCCCGGCGAACGCACCCACCCGGTAGTGCGCCTGGCCTTCTCGGGGGACGCCGTCTCCACCCCGCTGATCTCGCGGCTGGCCCGGGAGTGCGGCGTCGATGTCAGCATCCTGCAGGCCAAGGTGGAGTCGATCCAGGAGCGTACCCTGGGACTGATGATCGCCGAACTGATGGGGCCGCCGGCCAAGACCCGCGAGGCCATCGACTACCTCGAAGCCCATGATCTGCACGTGGAGGTGCTCGGCCATGTCCAGCGCGATGATTGACCTGATCCTGCGAGCCACCCTCGACACCCTCTACATGGTGGCCATCTCCGGCGTCCTAGCAGCCCTGGTGGGAATCCCCCTGGGAGTGCTGCTCTACGTGACTCGTCCCGGCCAGGTACTGGCCCAACCGGCGGTCAACGGCGTACTCGGCATCGTCACCAATATCGGCCGCTCGATCCCCTTCATCATCCTGATGGTGGCGATCATCCCCTTCACCCGCATGCTCGTGGGGACGTCCATCGGCACCAACGCCGCCGCCGTCCCGCTGACCATCGCCGCGATTCCCTTTATCGCCCGCCTGGTGGAGGGGGCACTCAACGAGATCAATCCGGGGCTGGTGGAGGCCGCCCAGTCCATGGGCGCCACCCCCTGGCAGATCATCACTCGAGTGTTGCTCCCCGAGGCGCGAGGCGGCATCTTCACCGCCCTGACCATCACCGTGGTCACCCTGGTGAGCTACTCGGCCATGGCCGGCGCCGTAGGCGGCGGCGGCCTCGGCGACCTAGGCATCCGCTACGGCTACAACCGCTTCAACCCCACCGTCATGCTGATCACCGTGGCGATTCTCGTGGTGATGGTGCAGGGTTTCCAGAGCCTGGGGGACTATCTCGTTCGCAAGAGCGATCACAAATAGCGAAAAGCTATTTAAAATATTTTTTTTATTCCATTATCATCACTTTATCACCACTGGAGATAGCTTCCATGCGCAAGACACTGATCAGCACCCTGCTCGCCTCCAGCTTGACCCTGGGCGCAGGCGCCGTCCTGGCCGATGAACACCGCCTGAAGGTGGGCACCGTCGCCGGCCCCGAGACCGACGTGATGCAGGTGGCCGCCGAGATCGCCCTGCGCGAGTACGGCCTCACCGTCGAGATCATCGAGTTCACCGACTACGTGACCCCCAATGCCGCCCTGGCCGACGGCAGCCTGGACGCCAACGCCTACCAGCACCGGCCCTATATGCAGGCCATGGTCAACGATCGTGGCTACGACCTCGCCATCGCCGGGCTCACCTTCGTCTATCCCATCGGCGCCTACTCCGAGAAGTACTCAAGCATCGACGAGCTGCCCGAGCGCGCCCAGATCGCCCTGCCCAACGACCCCTCCAACGAGGGCCGCTCGCTGATCCTGATGCACAACGAGGGCCTGATCCAGCTCGACGATCCGGAGAACCTCGAGGCCACTCCGCTCAACGTGGTGGAGAACCCCCGCAACTTCCGCTTCCGGGAGATCGAGGCCGCCCAGCTGCCCCGCGTCCTGCCCGACGTGGATATGGCCTTCATCAACAATACCTTTGCCCAGCCCGCTGGCCTGAGCCTGGACGACGCCCTGATCAAGGAAGGGCCCGAGTCGCCCTACGTCAACCTGATTGCGGTGCGTGGCGGGGACCAGGAGCGCGAGGCGATCCAGCAGCTGGTGCGCGCCTACCAGACCGAGGAAGTGAAGGCCAAGGCGGCCGAGCTGTTCGGACCGTCTGCGGTCCCCGGCTGGGAGTGACAAGGTGGCACCCGACTACGCCCTGCTCGCCCGCCAGCTCGCGGCCCTGCTCGATACCCGCGACTGGCTGACCAACAGCGCCCAGACCTGCGCCTTCCTGATGGAGGAGATTCCCACGCTTAATTGGGCGGGCTTCTATCTGCATCGAAAGCCCCAGACGCTTTGGCTCGGCCCCTTCCAGGGCAAGCCGGCCTGCCACCCCATCCCCTTCGCCAAGGGGGTCTGTGGCGCGGCGGCACGCACCCGCCGGACCCAGCGCATCGACGACGTCCACGCCATCGCCAACCATATCGCCTGCGACGCCGCCTCCCGCGCCGAGCTGGTCGTGCCCATCGTGGTCGACGACCGGCTGTGGGGCGTGCTCGACCTGGACAGCCCGATGGCGGGACGCTTCAGCGAGGAGGACCAGACTGGCATCGAGATGCTGGTCGGCGTGTTCATGGGCCGCACCGATCTCGTGGAGCTTCCCTAGCCAGCGCACCTAGCCAGCGCACCCAAGAGACGCCAGTTTACTCAGAAGGCGCGCACAGCAAGTCGCCCCCGCAGCAGGGCTGCGGGGGCGACTCGGTATCTGGTAGGACCAGGCGGATTTGAACCGCCGACCTCCACGATGTCAACGTGGCGCTCTAACCAACTGAGCTATGGTCCTGCTATAACGTAACGCGGGCTGCTGGTAGGACCAGGCGGATTTGAACCGCCGACCTCCACGATGTCAACGTGGCGCTCTAACCAACTGAGCTATGGTCCTGCATTCAGCATCTTGCGGCTACCGAGGCCATCATTCGCCTCGTCAACGGATGCATATCCTACCGATTCCACCGGCTTTTGCAAGCCTTCAGCGATCACTTTTGACCCGCTCCACCGCTTCCTGCCAGCCGTCGTAGAGCCGTTCCCGCTCCGCCGCATCCATCTGCGGCGTGAAGCGCCGCTCGCACTGCCAGAGCTCGGCGATCTCGTCGAGGTCGCGATACCAGCCCAGGCGCAGGCCGGCCAGATAGGCGACCCCCAGGGCGGTGGTCTCCAGCACCGTGGGGCGGTCCACGGCCTGCCCCAGCATGTCGGCAAGGAACTGCATCACCCAGTTGTTCGCCACCATGCCGCCATCCACGCGCAGGGTATCGGGCTCGGCATCCATGTCGTCACTCATGCAGGCCTGCAGATCGCGGGTCTGGTAGCAGACCGCCTGCAGCCCGGCGGCGACGATCTCGGCGATGCCGGTATCCCGGGTCAGGCCGAAGATCGCCCCGCGCGCCTTGGGATCCCAGTGGGGGGCGCCGAGCCCGGTGAAGGCGGGCACGAGATAGACGCTGTGACCATTGCGCGTGCTGCGAGCCAACGCCTCGGTTTCGGCGGCGTCCGCGAACAGCTGAAGGCCGTCGCGCAGCCACTGCACCGTGGCACCGGCCACGAAGATGCTCCCCTCCATGGCGTAGGTGGTCCTGCCGCCGATGCGATAGCCCACGGTGGTCAGCAACCGGTTACGCGACAGCTCGGCCTTGTCGCCGGTGTTAACAATCATGAAGCAGCCGGTGCCGTAGGTGCTCTTGCCCATCCCAGGGGTAAAGCAGGCCTGGCCGATCAGCGCCGCCTGCTGGTCGCCGGCGACCCCCGCGATGGGCAGTTTGGCACCCAGCCACTCGGGATCGACAACGCCGAAGTCGTCGCTGGAGTCCTTCACCTCGGGCAGCAACGATTCGGGAATGTCGAACAGCTCGAGTAGCACCGGATCCCAGCGCTGTTCATGAATATTGAAAAGCGCGGTGCGCGACGCATTGGTGGCATCGGTGGCATGCACCTTGCCACCGGTGAACCGCCAGATCAGGAAGGTATCAACGGTACCGAAGGCCAGCTCGCCGCGCTCGGCACGTTCCCGCACCCCTTCCACGTTATCGAGGATCCAGGCCAGCTTGGTGGCCGAGAAGTAGGGATCGATGAGCAGCCCGGTACGCGCCTGAACCTCTCCCAGATGCCCGGCCTCTCTGAGCTGCTCACAGGCATCGGCGGTGCGACGATCCTGCCAGACGATGGCGTTGTAGAGCGGCTCTCCGGTTTCACGATCCCATACCAGAGTGGTCTCGCGCTGGTTGGTGATCCCCACCCCGATGACAGGGTCGAGCCCCGCACCGGCCCGTTCGATGGCCTCGCGACAGGTGGTCAGGACGGTGGACCAGATGGACTCTGGATCATGCTCGACCCAGCCGTCATTCGGGAAGAGCTGAGGGAACTCCCGCTGCGAAGACGCAATGTTGTGGCCTTCGCGATCGAAGAGAATGGCGCGCGAACTGGTGGTGCCCTGGTCAATGGCAAGCAGATAATCGGCCATGTAGGCTCCTGTCATTATTCATTGTATGTTCGTTTTTTGATCACCAAGAGTACTCCAGCATGTTCGGAATTCACTGCCACCTTGGTCGGGTACGGACAGATCGACGGCTGCCGAACGCGGCGATTATCGCCTACAATGGCGACATCATAAGGAGTCCGCATGAACCAGCAACAGCGACAGGAAGCCATTGTCGACCTGGTACGCCGACAGGGATATGCCAGCATCGAACAGCTGACCGAACATTTCACGGTCACCCCCCAGACGATTCGCCGCGACCTCAACGCCCTGGCCGAGGAAGGCCTGATCCGTCGCGTCCACGGCGGCGCCGGCCTGGAATCAAGCACCGTCAACACCGCCTACAGCACCCGCAAGACCCTCAACCTCGATGCCAAGCAGCGCATTGCGGCATTGCTGGCCAGTCATATTCCCGACGGCTCCTCGCTGTTCATCAATATCGGCACCAGCAACGAGGTCGTGGCCGAGGCGCTGCTGGGGCACCGCGACCTCGAGGTGATCACCAACAACCTCAACGTGGCCGCCATCCTACAGCACAAGGAAGATTTCAACGTGATCGTCGCCGGCGGTCAGATTCGCTCCCGTGACGGCGGGATCATCGGCGAGGCCACCATCGACTTCATCAACCAATTCAAGGTCGACTACGGCATCATCGGTATCAGCGGCATCGACGAGGATGGCTCGCTCCTGGAGTTCGACTATCAGGAGGTACGCGTTGCCCAGGCCATCATCCGCAACTCACGCCAGGTCTACCTCGCCGCCGACCACTCCAAGTTCCACCGCAACCCCTCGGTGCGCCAGGGCAATGTTTCCCAGATTGGCGCCCTGTTCACCGACCGTCGCCCGCCTCAGGCGATCAGCCAGCTGATGGCCAGCCACGATGTGACGCTGCATATCGCCGACTGACGCTCCACCGGGCTCGCTATCGCCGCTTGATGTTCGATTTCGAATGAACTATGTTCGTATTCGAGCAACATCCGCGGAGCGGGACATGACGTCGACACAGCAGGCAGCTAACCTCGATCTCTTCGTGATCGGCGGCGGTATCAACGGCGTGGGTATCGCCAACGATGCCGCTGGACGCGGACTGTCGGTGGCACTATGTGAGCAGGGCGACCTGGCAGGCGCGACCTCCTCGGCCAGCAGCAAGCTGATTCACGGCGGGCTGCGCTACCTGGAGCATCGCGAATTCCGACTGGTCGGCGAGGCCCTTCGCGAGCGCGAAGTACTGCTGGCCAAGGCGCCCCACATCATCTGGCCGTTGCGATTTGTCCTGCCCTACCGCGCCCACTTGCGCCCGGCCTGGTTGATCCGCGCGGGGCTCTTCCTCTATGACCACCTGGGCCGTCGTAACCGGCTGCCGGGCTCAGATGGGATCAGGCTCGCCCCATCACTGGGGCTCCGGCCGGAGATCACTCGAGGATTTGAGTACTCCGACTGCTGGGTGGACGACGCCCGCCTGGTGGTGCTCAACGCGCTTCAGGCCAGCGAGCACGGCGCCGAGGTACTGGTCCGAACCCGCTGCGTCAGCGCAAGGGACATCGGCGACCAGTGGGAGATCGAGCTGGAGGATACCCGCAGCGGCCAACGCTTCCTGCGCCGTGCCCGCGCCCTGGTCAATGCCGCCGGTCCTTGGGTCGAACGGGTCGTTCGTCAGCAGGCAGAACGCGACTCCCACTATACTACCCGCATGATCCAGGGCAGCCACCTGGTGGTCCCCCGCCTGAATCACGACGACCGCGCCTATATCCTGCAGCACCATGACCGGCGCATCGTCTTCGTGCTGCCCTGGGAGGACGACTTCAGCCTGATCGGTACCACTGACCGTCGCTATCAGGGTGATCCCGCCAGGGTAACCGCCAGCGACGAGGAGATCGCCTATCTACTCTCGGTGGTCAACGATCACTTCCGCACCCAGCTGACCGCGGACGATGTGATCCATACCTTTTCGGGGGTTCGGCCGCTGTGCGACGACGAATCGGCCGACCCCTCTGCCATGACCCGCGACTACACGCTTGACCTGGACACCCACGGTGCACCGCTGCTCTCCGTGTTCGGCGGCAAGATCACCACCTACCGCAAGCTCGCCGAAGCGGCCTTGGCTGATCTCGCCCCCTATCTGCCCAGCATGGGTCACGCCTGGACCGCCTC
>PWIZ01000097.1 GCA_003560175.1 Halomonas sp.
GATATCGTCAGCCAGGAGATCCATCGGCTTCACGCGGAGGGAATCGACCTGGCCATCGACGATTTCGGGACGGGCTACTCCTCGCTGGTCAACCTCAAGCGGCTTCCCCTGGCCGAGCTCAAGATCGATAAATCCTTCGTGGACGGCCTGGGCGACAATGAGCACGACGAGGCCATCGGCCGGGCCAGCCTCGCCATGGCCCAGGCATTGGGGCTGCGCACGGTGGCCGAGGGCGTGGAGACCCAGTCGCAGCTGGCCTGGCTGCAGGCGCACGGCTGCGACCGCATCCAGGGGTTTCTCCTCGCTCATCCCCAGGAAGCCGAAGACTTCCGGGCCAGGCTTCGCAACGCCGATAGCACGTCTTGATTCAATCCGCCTCACTCGGGCGCTTGGTTGTGAGCCAACGGCGCGATACGACCGTTTAATGTGCGTGGGGCCATTCTGATTCGCGGAGGGCCATTCTGGTCATAACGCTTACGCTGGATGAGAGAGTTCCGTCAATGACGACGGCATCCGAGATTGGGCATCGACGATGCGTTGAGAGTCGCAAATAGGGTATCGATCATGAACGAAGCCAATCTTCATCTGCGTGGCGCCGTGAGCGAGATCCGCTCGCGGATCCGCGCCAACTATGCCGCCGATGAGGCAGATGTGCTGCGCGAGCTTGTCAACCAACTCAGGCTGTCGGAGGACGACCGCCGCCGGGTAGCCGAGGTCGGCGCCCGGTATGTGGAGCGAGTGCGCAAGGAGAAGAAGCCCTCGATGATGGAGGCCTTCCTGGCCGAATATGGGCTCTCGACCGCCGAGGGTGTCGGCCTGATGTGCCTGGCCGAGGCGCTGCTGCGCGTGCCCGATGCCGAAACCATCGATGACCTGATCCACGACAAGATCGAGCCTTCCGATTGGGGCGCGCACCTGGGCAAGTCCTCGTCGTCCATGGTCAATGCCTCGACCTGGGCGCTGATGCTGACCGGCAAGGTGTTAGAGGAGGACCCCAAGGGCCCGGCACGGGCGCTGCGCGGCCTGGTGCGCCGGATGGGCGAACCCGTGGTGCGTACCGCGGTCGGCCGCTCGATGAAGATCCTCGGACGCCAGTTCGTGCTCGGCCAGACCATCGAGGAGGGCATGAAGAATGCCCGTGAGCTCGAGAAGCAGGGCTACACCTACTCCTACGACATGCTGGGCGAGGCGGCCCGCACCGACGAAGACGCCGTCCGCTATCACGCCGCTTATGCCAAGGCGATCACCGCGATTGCCAAGCAGGCCAAAGGGGATGTGCGCGGCAGCCCCGGTATCTCGGTGAAGCTCTCGGCGCTGCATCCGCGCTACGAAACCACCCACCGGGATACGGTGATGGCGGAACTCGTGCCGCGAGCCAAGGAGTTGGTGCAGCAGGCGGCCAAGGCCAATATCGGCTTCAACATCGACGCTGAGGAGCAGGATCGGCTGGATCTATCGCTGGACGTGATCGAAGCGCTGATGTCGGATCCCAGCCTCGATAACTGGGACGGCTTCGGGGTCGTGGTGCAGGCCTACGGGCGCCGCGCCGGACCGGTGATCGAGGCGCTCTACGAACTGGCCGAGCGGTTCGACCGCAAGATCATGGTGCGGCTGGTCAAGGGCGCCTACTGGGATACCGAGATCAAGCTGTCCCAGGAGATGGGAGTCGAGACCTTTCCGGTCTTCACCCGCAAGGTCAACACCGATGTCAGCTACATGGCCTGCGCCCAGATGCTGCTCGACCGGCGCGACCGGATCTATCCCCAGTTCGCGACCCACAACGCCCATACCTGTGCCGCCGTGGTGGCCATGGCGGGCGATGACAAGGCGAGCTTCGAATTTCAGCGCCTGCACGGCATGGGCGAAGCGCTGCATCAGATCGTCAAACAGTCGGAGGGCACGCACTGCCGCCTCTACGCCCCGGTCGGCGCGCACCGTGACCTGCTGGCCTATCTGGTACGCCGCCTGCTGGAGAACGGGGCGAACTCCTCCTTCGTGAATCAGGTGGTGGACAGTTCGATTCCGCCGAGCGAGGTCGCCAAGGATCCGATAGCCGAAATGCAGCGCCTGGGTGACGCCATCTCCAGCCCCTTGATCCGCCAGCCCGGCGAGTTGTTCGCTCCCGATCGCAAGAACTCCCGTGGTTACCGGATCAACGAACCCGCCTCGATCCTGCCATTGATCGAGGCGCGCGAAGGATTCGCCGACACCACCTGGACCGCCGGCCCCATGCTGGCGGGAAGCCCGGCACCCCAGGGGCCGGCCCGCGATGCAGTGTCTCCCGCCGATGGCTCCCGGGTGGTCGGCCAGGTGCATGAGGCGACCCCGGAGGAAGTGGCCTCCGCCCTCGACGCCGCCGAGGCCGGCTTCCGAGACTGGTCGGCGCGCCCGGCGGCCGAGCGCGCCGAGGTGCTGCGTCGCACCGCCGATCTCTATGAGGAACACATCGCCGAGCTGACCGTGATCACCACCCGCGAGGCCGGCAAGATGATGTTCGATGGCATCGCCGAGGTGCGCGAGGCGGTAGATTTCCTGCGCTACTACGCCAATGAGGGTGAGCGCCTGGAAGCGGAAGCGCCCGGCAGCGCCCGTGGCCTCTTCGTCTGCATCAGCCCGTGGAACTTTCCCCTGGCCATCTTCACCGGCCAGATCGCCGCGGCCCTGGCGGCCGGCAACGCCGTCATCGCCAAACCCGCCGAGCAGACGCCGCTGATCGCCGCCCGTGCCGTCGAGCTGATGCGCGAGGCCGGCCTGCCGGAGGCGGCACTGCAGCTGCTGCCCGGCGATGGGCCGACGGTGGGCGGGCCACTGACCAGTGATCCGCGGATTGCCGGGGTCTGCTTCACCGGCTCGACCCCGGTGGCACAGATCATCCACCAGGCGCTGGCCCAGAACGCGGGACCGGACGCCGTGCTGATCGCCGAAACCGGCGGGCTGAATGCCATGATCGTGGACTCCACGGCGCTGACCGAACAGGCGGTGCGCGACATCCTGATCTCCTCCTTCCAGTCCGCCGGTCAGCGCTGTTCGGCGCTGAGGATGCTCTACGTCCAGGAGGAGGCCCGTGACCGGTTGCTCAATATGCTCGATGGCGCCATGGATGCCCTTACCATCGGCGATCCCTGGAATACCGATACCGACGTCTCGCCGGTGATCGACGCCGAGGCCCAGGCCGATATCAGCGACTATGTGGCGGCGCAGGAGAAGGTCGGCAAGGTGATCAAGAAGCTACCCGTTCCCGACGTAGGCACCTTCGTCACCCCGGCGGTGGTCGAGGTCGGGGGCATCGAGGATCTCGAGCGCGAGATCTTTGGCCCGATCCTGCACGTGGCCACCTTCAAGGCCCGAGACATCGACAAGGTGGTCGACGCGATCAATGACCGGGGCTACGGGCTGACCTTCGGCCTGCATACCCGCATCGATGACCGGGTGCAGCAGATCGTCGAGCGCATCCATGTCGGCAACATCTACGTCAATCGCAACCAGATCGGTGCCATCGTCGGCTCCCAGCCCTTTGGCGGCGAAGGGCTGTCGGGCACCGGCCCCAAGGCCGGCGGCCCGCTCTACGTCAACCGCTTCCGCCGCACCGCCAAGGCGGAGAGCCACGAGGCGCCGAAGGGGGAGACCGTGACACTCGGCGACCTCAAGTCGGCCCTCGACACGCTGGACTCGCGGAACTGGGCGGCGCGCACCAATCGAGTCGAGGCGCTGCGCAAGGTGCTATCCGGCAAGGGTGGGGTGATTCGCAAGGCGCTCGCCGAGACCGCGGCGCTGGACATGACGCCGCAGACGTTGCCGGGGCCGACAGGCGAAAGCAACCGCTTGTCGCTGTATCCGAAGGGCCCGGCGCTCTGCCTCGGGCCGACCCTGGATATCGCCGTCGCCCAGGCGGTGCAGGCGCTGGGGGCGGGCTCTCCGGCGATCATCGTTGCCCCGGGCGCAGTGGAAGCCGCGAAGCCGCTGATCGATGCCGGGGCACCTGTCGCCGCGCTCGATGGCCGCATCGCAACCGACACCCTGACCGCGATACAGGGGATCGAGACCGTGGCCGCGGCCGGCGCCAGCGACTGGACCCGCGAGCTGCGCATCGCCCTCGCCGGGCGTGACGGCGCCATTGTGTCACTGGAGACCCAGACCATCTCGCCGGAACGCTACGTGGTGGAACGCCACCTGTGCATCGACACCACGGCGGCGGGGGGTAACGCCAGCCTGCTGGCGACGGCCGAGTAGACTCGATGGCTCTGCCGGGCGACACCGTCAAGCAGAATGACGTGTTTCCCCACCAATACGCCGGGGCCTTGAGCCCCGGCGTTCTCATTGATGCCATCGCGGGAGCTACCATCGTGCCTGCTGATCCTGACCTCCGACCGCTTGGCTGCTTGAGGCTCTCGGCTAGCTAGCTCCTTCTGCTATTGTCTCCTCTTGAATCCAGACTCCTGGCCGCATCGGCGGGAATCCAGTAATAAGGAGGCAGCAGATGGCAAGCGATATCCCTGACCTGACCGTTCCCGCTACCATGTCCGCCATGCTGCTGACCGGGCACGGCGACGTCGACCGGCTGGTCTACCGCGACGATGTGCCCACGCCGCGGCCGGGGGCGGGTGAGGTGCTGGTGCGCGTCACCGCCACCGCCAAGAACAACACCGATCGCAAGGCCCGGGAGGGGCTCTACCCGGTCAAGAAGGGCCAGGTGACGTCGTTTGCCATGGGCGGCGAGCCGACCCTGACCTTTCCGCGCATCCAGGGCGCCGACATCGCCGGGCGGGTGGCGGCGGTGGGCGAGGGCGTCGACCCGGCTCGCATCGGCGAACGTGGGCTGCTCGACTTCAACCTCTACGCCGACGCTCGGCGCGACATCAACCTGACCCCGGACTACTACGGCCACGGCGCCGATGGCGGCTTCGCCGAGTACGTGGCGGTGCCGTCGGGTCAGTTCCACTCCGTGCCCAACCCCGAGCTTGCCGACGCCGAGCTCGCCGCCATGGGCATGTGCTCCTACCAGACCGCCTACCATATGATGACCTCCGCCCGGGTCAGCGCCGGTGAGCGGGTGCTGGTCACCGGCGCCAGCGGCGGGGTAGGCACCGCCCTGATCCAGCTCTGCCGCATCGTCGGGGCGATCCCCTATGCAGTGAGCCAGCCGGAGAAGGCCGCGGCGCTGATAGCGCTGGGCGCCGAGGCGGTGATCGATCGCGGCGACCTGGCGAGCTTCGTGCCGCGGGTGCTCGAGGCCACCGGCGGCGCGCCCATCGATGCGGTGATGGATCTCGTCGGCGGCGAGATGACGGAGCTCTTCATCGACACCATGATCCACGACATGAAGGCCCGCGCCACCTATCCCCGGCTCTCCATCGCCGGAGCCAGCGGCGGCAATATCTCGGAGATCCTCTGGACGCGGATCTACCTCTATCAGGTGCAGCTCTTCGGTGTCTCCCACGGCACCCGGGAAGAAGCCGAACAGCTGGTCGAATGGATCCGTTCCGGTGAGCTCAAGCCGGTGCTCCACGCCGCCTTCCGGCTCTCCGAGCTGCATGCGGCCGAGCGCACCTTCGTCAGCCGCGGCAGCAACTTCCTGGGCAAACTCGTGATCGTCCCCGACAGCCAGTGGGACGCACACGGTGCCCCCTTCGCTCTCCCTCCACTCTCCTCGACCCAGGAGCCGCGCCCATGAGCCGCCCGCTCACCTTCCAGATGATGGACACCCACGCCGGCGGCGACGTCAGCCGCATCGTGCTCGGCGGCATCGAGCCGCTGCCCGGCGACACCGTGCGGGCACAGATGGAGTACCTGCGTGACGACGCCGATGGGCTGCGCAAGCTGCTGCTGTTCGAACCCTACGGCATTCCCGAGATGTCGGTGGACCTGGTTGTGCCGGCGACCGACCCGGAGGCCGCCGCCGGCTACATCATCATGGAGGTGATGGGCTACCCGATCTACTCCGGCTCCAACACCCTCTGCACCGCCACCGCGGTGCTGGAGGCCGGCATCGTGCCCAAGCGGGAAGGGGTTCAGCACTTCACCCTGGAGGCCCCGGCGGGGCGGGTGAAGATCGAGGCCCGGGTGGAAAACGGCGTGGTGGAGGCGATCACCTGCGAGGGGCTACCCAGCTACATCGACACTCACCGGGCCGCTATCCGAGTGCCGGGGCTCGGGGATGTCACCTACTCGGTGGCCTACAGCGGCGGCTTCTATGCCCTGGTGGACGCCACCGAGCTGGGCTTCTCGCTGACGCGTGACGAGGAGCGGGCCCTGGCCGACTGCGCCCACCGCATCGTCGAGGCGATCCAGGCCGAGCGCGGCTTCTCCCACTACACCCTGGGCGACGTCGGCCCGCTGCCCTTCCTGCACTTCATGGGCCCAGTGGAACAGGTCGCCGATGGCTTCTACCGCTCGCACTCGGCCACCTATGTGCACCCCGGGGTGATCTGCCGCAGCACCACCGGTACCGGCACCTCGGCGCGCCTGGCGCTGATGAACCACGAGGGGCGCATCCGCCCCGGGGACCGGCTGGAAACCGTCTCCCTGCGCGAGACCGGCTTCATCGGCACCTTCACCGGGACCCGCCAGGAGGGGCCCCATACCGTGGTGGAGAACACCATCACCGGCAAGGCTTTCGTGCTGGGTCACACCGAGGTGGTGGTCAACTGCGACGACCCCCTGGTGGCGTGCGACGGCCTGCGCCCTGTCCTCAGTGCCCGGTAAGGATGAGTTGAGCACAAACTATCGGAGTAACTCCTGGCGAGAGGCGCCGGGGACTGGTCGTAGAGGGGGTCCGTGGACCAGGGATGGTCTAGGTAGCCCCCAGGGAAGGGTTCATGGCGCCCCCTCGAAGGCCAGTCGCCGGAACAGCCTTGAGCGGACCAGCCAATGGCAATAGCCCTGCATCCTTGCCGATTGCACCTTGACGTGGTCGATTCTCCCGCCTATCCCTTGAGCGCCATCGCGAAAGGGGGCAGGCTGGCGCCCATCCATCACGCTTTCGCCCTGGAGGTTCCCCTTGGCCATCACCAACTTCGCCGACCTGCTCAACGAGTCCCGCCTGCAGCCCGACGCCCAGCGGCTGCTGTTCGTCTTTACCCACGCCGAGCTGCCGGACAATCCGACGTCGGAGCAGCGTCGCAACTTCGAGCAGGGCGAGGGCGGCGTGCTGACCCCGGCGCTGTGCGTCGACAAGGCGCCGGAGGAGCTCAGTGACATGGCCGCTCTGGTGGCGGAGTCGGAGGAGACGGGCATCGAGTGGGATATCGTCTTCGTGGGGGCTCTCTCCGGCCGCGACGGTGAGGCGCCGAGCGCGGAGCAGGCCGAGGCGCAGCTCGAACGCATGGTGGAGTCGCTGAAGATGGGCAACGTGGACGCCTTCCTTGCCCTCGACCGAGGTGGAGATGCCGTACAGATCGGCTGACACAGCCGCCCCTGGCGTCAGCTACCGAGTGATAGGCTTGAATTATAGGGTCCATGGCACCATTCAATTTACGCTATCGGGCGATGCGGGCTACCATGCGCACCGTATCCACGCCATTCCTTATACCAAAGTTGAAAGGAGCATGACCGAATGTCCCTGCTGAACACCGAAGTCAAGCCGTTCAAAGCGACCGCCTATCACAACGGCGAATTCGTCGACGTCACCGAGGAGAGCCTGAAGGGGCAGTGGAACATCTTCTTCTTCTATCCGGCCGACTTCACCTTCGTCTGCCCCACCGAGCTGGGCGACCTGCAGGACAAGTACGCAGAGCTCAAGAAGATGGGCGTCGAGGTCTACAGCGTTTCCACCGATACTCACTTCACCCACAAGGCCTGGCACGACAGCTCCGAGACCATCGGCAAGCTGACCTACCCGATGCTGGCCGACCCGACCCTGCGCATCTCGCGCAATTTCGAAGTGCTGATCGAGGAAGCCGGTCTGGCCGACCGTGGCACCTTCGTGGTCGATCCGGATGGCAAGATCCAGATCGTCGAGCTGAATGCCGGCAACATCGGCCGTAACGCCGAGGAGCTGCTGCGCAAGGTCAAGGCCGCCCAGTACGTTCGCAACAACCCCAACGAAGTCTGCCCGGCCAAGTGGGAAGAAGGCGAGGCGACGCTTTCTCCGTCCCTGGACCTGGTCGGCAAGATCTAAGCGACCCGCCCCTGCCGCGAGGCCCCTCCCGGGCCTCGCCGCTCCCCATCCGGGCACGCCTGCCCGGATGTCGCCACCTCCTCACAAGACTGCCTTCAGCGACGTCCAGTGGCGCGCGCTCGGCCTCCTTGTGGCCCCATTTCGCGAACATGAAGGAACCCGCTGTCATGTTGGACGACACTCTGAAAAGCCAGCTCAAAGCCTATCTGGAAAAGGTCACTCAGCCGTTCGAGATCGTCGCCTCCCTCGATGACGGCGCCAAGTCTCAGGA
>PWIZ01000185.1 GCA_003560175.1 Halomonas sp.
AATAGGCCCCATCGCGCACCTCCATGCATTGATCGCGCGATGAATCGCGCTCCTACAACGTTGGGCCTCACGCTGTAGGAGCCGGATTTATCCGGCGATGGCGTCAGAGTGCCAGCGGGCGGTCGAGTGCCCGCAGTAGAGTGCCATCGCGGTCATAGACATCCGGGCGGAACACCAGCTGGCCCTCCTCGCCCGGGTGCACCGTCCAGTAGTGCAGGATCACCGGCATGCGGCGGGCCAGGGAGACGTTGCGGGTCTGGCCCGCCTCGATCAGCGCGCGCACGTTGTGCCCCGAGCCGGTGTCGTCGAACAGCAACTGGGCGAACTCCAGCACCCCCTGCACGCGGATGCAGCCGGAGCTAAAGGCGCGCTGCTCCCGGGCGAAGAGCCCCTGGGCCGGGGTGTCGTGCAGGTAGACCAGATGATCATTGGGGAAGCGGATCACCACCTGCCCCAGGGCATTGTGGGGCCCCGGATCCTGGCGGATCATCACGTTACCCGGGCTCCACCAATCGATCTGACGCGGATCGAGGCGCTGCCCCGAGGGGCTGAGCACCCGCATGTTCTGCCGCTGCAGGTAGCCCGGGTCACGACGGATCGCCGGTAGCACGTCTTCGCGCATGATGGTGGGGGGTACCGTCCAGGTGGGATTGACGGTCATGTGGGTGATCTCGGAGCGCAGCGACGGGGTGCGCCGATAGGGTTGACCTACCACGATCCTCGACCGCCATATCTCGCCATTCGGGCGGAAGTAACTGAGCCGGTAACCGGCGATATCCACCAGTACGAAGGCCTCCGGCAAGCCATGCAGCAGCCAGCGGGCGCGCTCCAGATTGAGACGTATCTGATCGATGCGCGCCGCTACCGCCACGTTCATGGCTGCGCGGGTCTGGGGGCCAACGACACCATCCGCCTCCAACAGGTGGCGACGCTGGAAGCGCACCACTGCCGCCTCCAGGGGGGCATCGAAGCGCCGCAGGTCCGGGGTCTCGAGCTCGGCGCGGGGGAAGGCGGAGGGATCGGCGACCATCACCTCGAGTTCCCCTTCCATGGCCAATCGCTCCCGGAGAATCCCGACCGCGTCATCCACATCATCCAATCGAAGCACGCGGGGCTGATCGGGCAGCGACGGCCAGCCCCCCATCCGCTCGATGTTGCGGTAGCGAGCCAGGCCGCTGCGCAGCCGCTCGTAGGGGGCATAGGCGGGGCGCGCCTCGCCGAAGGCCTGCTCGAAGCGCTGACCGTCCACGGCCCGGGAGATGGCCTCCGGATCCAGCCGCGCCGGCTCCACCGGTATCTCCCACTGGGGGTCAACCCTGCGCGGGTCCAGCCGCCCGCGCTGCAAGTGACGCAAGGCGGTCAACAGCAGCGCTGAAGCCTGTAGGTCGAACCGCGCCTGGTCACCCAGCGCGGCCCCCGCCTCATGGAGGCGACGATGCTCGGCTACCAGGCGGTCGGCCCGATAGTCCTGCGGGTCCAGGCCATCGCTTTCGAGGGTCTGAAGGGCTTCGGCAAAGGCCGCTACCTGCTGGCGTTCCTCCCAGGCCGGGCGGTAATCACGGGCCGCGTAGAAGCTGCCCAATTCGGCTTCTTCCTCGGCCACCAGACGGGCGATTTCCGCCTCCAGGCTGCCACGCTGGGCGTCGTGCGGCCGTTCAGCGCTGGCCGAAACGGATGCCATCAACGCCACAATGGCGAGGATGGCGACAAATGGCCGCATATTCGGCTCCTTTCATCGTTTAAGGCTAAATTGGCTTTCCCTGGCTCTCTCTCCATAATAGTGACAGGTGCGGGGCCACAGGGAAGCCGGCCCCGCCTTATCTTGCTTGGCACCCGGCCAGTCACCGAATTTGAAGGTACCTCGTCCATGACTCGATCACTGCTTGCGCTCCCCCTGCTTGCCGGCTGCGCACTGCTCGCTTCCGGCCAGACTCTCGCCGATACCTTCCTCGCCCAGGCCCTGCACCCCGAGGCGCTCCAGGGCCAGACCCTAGATCAGCGACTCAACCGCCTGGCCCCGGGAGCCGACCCTCAGGTGCTGTCCCTGGCCGCCAACGCCCTGGCCTGCGCCGACCCTGACGCCGAGCGCCTGGCGGTCATCGACTACTCGCTGCCCTCCAGTGAGCCGCGGCTGTGGGTCTTCGACCTCAACCGCGACGAGCTGATGTTCGAGGAGCTGGTCTCCCACGGACGCGGCTCCGGCGACGCTATGGCCACCACCTTCTCGAATGTCCCGGAAAGCTATCAGTCGAGCCTGGGCCTGTTTCGCACCATGAACACCTACTACGGACGTAACGGCTACTCGCTGCGACTGGAGGGGCTCGAGAACGGCATCAACGACCTGGCCTACCAGCGCGCCATCGTCATCCACGGTGCCGACTACGTGAGCGACCGCTTCATCGAACAGACCGGCCGCCTGGGACGCAGCCATGGCTGCCCGGCGGTGAGCCGCGACGTCACCTACCCGCTGATCGACAGCATCAAGGAGGAGCAGTACCTGTTCGTCTACTATCCGGATCAGGAGTGGCTCGAGGGCTCTGCCTACCTGGCCTGCGACCGCGACGACGTTCAACTCGCCATGCAGTGAATAGAGGGAGTTTCGTTTTCGTTTGCGTCTGCCTGAACGAAGGTTATGCTGACACTTTGTGCACTGCATCAAAGCGACGGCAAGGACACTTATGACTGACACCAAACGTATCGACTTGGCCCTGCAGGGCGGCGGCTCCCACGGCGCCTTCACCTGGGGCGTGATGGACCGCCTGCTCGAGGATTCCCGCGTCGAGATCGAAGGCATCAGCGGCACCAGCGCCGGGGCCATGAACGGCGTGGTAATGGCCGACGCCCTGACCCGCGGCGATCGCGACACCGCTCGCCAGGCGCTGAAAGACTTCTGGGAAGCGGTCAGCCATGCCGGCAAGTCCAGCCCCATCCAGCGCTCCCCGCTCGACAAACTCATGGGCAATTGGAGCCTCGACCACTCACCGGGCTACATCGCCATGGACCTGATGAGCCGGCTGGTCTCCCCCTACCAGCTCAACCCCTTCGACCTCAATCCGCTGCGCGACATCTTCAGCGAACGGGTCGACTTCGAGCGGGTTCGCCACTGCCCGGACCTCAAGCTGTTCGTCACCGCCACCAACGTGCGCAGCGGCAAACAGCGCATCTTCACCCGCGAGGAGATGAGCGTGGACGCAGTGATGGCCTCGGCCTGCCTGCCCACGGTGTTCAAGGCGGTGGAGATAGATGGCGAGGCCTACTGGGACGGCGGCTACATGGGCAACCCCTCGCTGATGCCGCTGATGGAGAACTGCGGTTCCCGGGACATCGTAGTCGTGCAGATCAACCCTATCTACCGCGAAGAACTGCCCACCAACGCCGCGGCGATCATGAACCGTCTCAATGAGATCACTTTCAATGCCGCCCTGATCAAGGAGGTGCGCATGATTGCCATGGTCCAGCGCCTCCTCGGCGACCACGGCGTGGATATCGGCTGCTTCGGGGGCACCCTCTTCCATCGCATCGCCGGGGACGACACCCTGGGCAAGCTATCGGTCTCCAGCAAGCTCAACTCAGAGTGGCCCTTCCTCTGCCATCTGCGCGACGAGGGTCGGCGCACCGCTGCAGAATGGCTGGCCGAGAATTTCGAGGATCTGGGCCAACGCTCCACCCTCGACGTCGAAAGCGTTTATCAGGATACGGAAACGCCACGCTGAGAAAGCGTTGAATGAGAGCCTGATTTTGCACAGCAGCAAGGCTTGGGCGGCACCATGCTGGGTATGAGGCGGGAGCGCACTCTGCATTCCGCCCGCTGTCGAAGGTGACAGGTATGGCTAGAAGAATAAGCGACAGGAGGGAGTAGAAGCGCTGCACGACACCATCGGCTGCTGTCACCTTCCTGACATCGCGCGCTGACAGTGTCGACATCGGGACGTCACGAACGACGTCCGCTCTAGACAATCAGGAGAGCTGCGCCGATGGTACGCATCGACAAGAAGGCCACCCGCCTCTACGTGCTGGACACCAACGTCCTGCTGCACGACCCCGCCGCCCTCTACCAGTTCGACGAGCACGAAGTGGTCATCCCCATGACCGTGCTCGAGGAGCTGGACAAGCACAAGAACGGGGTCCGGGAGATCGCCCGCACCGCCCGCCAGGTCAGCCGCACCCTCTCTGACCTCACCGCCAACGTCGACCTCGAGCAGATCCGGACTGGCATTCCCATCCCGCGCCTCAACGGCCCCGAGGGGCACCTTCGCCTGCTCTGCTACACCGATCTCAAGCCCTTGGAACCCCTCGAGGAGAGCCCCGACAACCGCATCCTCGCCGAGACCTGCCGGCTGCGCCAGGAGCGCCCAGACGCCTCGGTGATCCTGATTACCAAGGACATCAACCTCAGGGTCAAGGCCGCCGCCCTGGGCGTGCCCGTGGAGGACTACCTCAACGACCGCGCCTTCGATGACAGCGATGCCATGCTGGAGGGGGTAAGCGTCTATCCGGATGCCGGCAGCGAGCTGTGGAACGGTCTGGCCCTGGACGTGAGCGTAGAGCGCGAGACTCAGCGGGTGATCTACCACCTCGCCGGCGAGATCCCTGTTGCGTGGCACCCGGGCATGCTGGTGGCAGACGGCGATGAGGATGCTCGCTTTGAAGCCATCGTGCGCGAGGTGGGTGGACAGCGCGCCCGCCTGGAGCTCCTGGCCAACTACCGACATGGCGCCAGCGTGTGGGGCGTGCACGCCCATGACTGTCGACAGAACTTCGCGCTCAGCCTGCTGATGGACGACGACATCGACCTGGTGACCATTGCCGGCAGCGCCGGCACCGGCAAGACCTTCATGACCCTGGCCGCCGCCTTCCAACAGACCCTGGACACCAATCGCTTCGAACGCATCGTCTTCACTCGAGCGCCGATCTCCATGAGCGAGGACATCGGCTTTCTGCCCGGCACCGAGGAAGAGAAGATGTCGCCCTGGATGGGTGCCTTCCACGACAACATGGACAACCTGCTGCGCAACGAGGATGGAGAATCCAGCTGGAACAGCGGCGCCACCCGCCAGCTGCTCGGCGCCCGGGTGCAGATCCGTGCCCCCGGCTTCATGCGTGGCCGAACCCTCAACGACACCTTCCTGATCATCGACGAGGCGCAGAATTTCACGCCCAAGCAGCTCAAGTCGCTGGTCACTCGGGCCGGGCGCAACACCAAGATCGTCTGCCTGGGCAACGTCGGCCAGATCGACACCCCCTATCTGACCGCCAACACCTGCGGCATGGCGGCGCTGGTCCAGCGCTTCCGCGACTGGCCCCACGCCGGGCATGTCACCCTGAAGAGCGTCGAGCGTTCGCGCCTGGCCCTGGCCGGCGAGGAACTGCTGTAGCGCGCTGGCAGCAACGGCACCGCCTGACGCTCCCGTCCGGAACCCGCGGTACCGGGAGCGTCAGGCGGTGCTGAACAGCAGTGCCAGGGCAAGCCCCACGGCGACCGCCATCATCAGCACCGCGGCGTGGCGACGCAGCCACGCCTCGCTCTCTCCCAGCGCATCCAGCGCCGAGGTTCCCGATCGCTCCAGGGCCACCCACCAGGCCACCCAGGCCGCCTTCCACGCGGCCAGTCGAACAAGCCAAGGCCGGGTGCCCCCCCACAGATGCCCCATACCCCGCGACAGTGGCCACCACAGATCGCCCGCCGGCGGGCGCCTTCTCGCCATCCGCAGCGGCCGGCGATGCGTCAGCCAGCCGGCCAGCAGGGCCAGTGCCACCCCCAGCAGGGCCGGCCACCAGAGGCCGGCGAGCTCTGTCGACGGCGGCCAGGCGGGCACCACGGCCAGCACCGGCAGCCACAGCGGCAGGGACAGAGCACTCGCCACCAGCAGCAGCCAGGCTATCGGCATGGGCGCGGAGAGCGGCATCAGTCCGTCCCGCCGGGCCTGCCGCTCGCCCTGCCACTGGCACCAGAGGGTGCGCGCCATGAGCGCCGTGGTGCCCACCGCCGCCAGGGAGAGCCAGGTCACCAGCCCCGAGTGGCCACCCTCGTAGAGCGCCGCCTTGAAGGCCCACTTGGTGACCAGGCCCGAGCCCAGCACGCCGGCCAGCGACAGCGCCGGCAGCGCCAGCAACAGTGCCAGCACCCAGGCCGGCAGCCGCGGCGGGTGCTCGCCGATGCCCACGCCGAGAAAAAGTGCCCCCTTGGTGAGCCCGTGGTGGGCGGCAAACAGCACCACGACGGGCGCCAGGGTCGGCCAGAGCGCGGGCGTGGTGAGCCCCACCCCCACCAGGACGGCGAGCATGCCCAGCTGGCTGACGCTGGAGTAGGCCAGCACCGCCTTGGGATGGCGCTGGCAGACACCCACCAGGGCGGCGCCGAAAGCGCCCGCCAGGCCCACCGCCAGCATGGCATGCCCGAGCCAGGCGAAAGCAGCGCCGGCCTCCACCAGGCCCAGCGGCAGGGTCGCCATCCAGCCCACCAATCCGGCCTTGACCATGGCGCCGCTGAGCACGGCGCTGGCCGGTGTCGGCGCCACTGGGTGAGCCAGGGGCAGCCACAGGTGCAGACCCGCCACACCGGCCTTGACCCCGAAGCCGAGCCACAGCAGCACCCCGATCCAGACGCCGTGCTCGAGGTTGACGAGCCCCTCGCGAAATTCACCCAGGGTCAGCGCCCCCAGGCTGCCGGCGCCCCACAGCAGGCCGCCCAGGATCAGCCCCTCGCCGAGCACCGCCATGATCAGATAGGCGCGACCGCCGGTCAGGGCATCCCTTGTGCCGGAGTGAATCACCAGGCCGTAGGCGGCGAAGGTCATCACCGCGAAACCCAGATAGAAGCTGGCGATATCCTCGGCCAGCAGCAGCAGCAGGTTGCCGGAGAGGGTCAGCGGCCAGAAGATGGCAAAGCGCATCAGCCGCGCCGCCGACGCGCCGTTGCCGGCATTGGCTCGGTCACGCTCTCCCGCCAGGTAGCCCCGCGCATACCAGCCGGCAAGCAGCCACAGCAGTGCGGTAAACGCCAGCAGCACCCGGCGCGGCTCGTCTAGCACCCAGACGCCACCCAGCAGCCAGGCCGACAGCGTGAGACTCCCCTCGCCGCCCAGCAGCGCCAGCAGCAGTGCCGGCAGCGGCGCCGTGGCCCACAGCGGGTCCAGCGGAAAGCGCACCTCGTCGCGCACGCTCAGCGCTGTCATCAACGGCTGGCGCAGCACCAGCACCAGCGGCCAGAGCAGCGCAGCGATCATCAGCATGGCGAAGATCTCCCGGCTCATGGCAGATACTCCAGGTTGGCCACTCGGGTCGCCCACTCCAGCGGGGTATAGGGCAGACCCGCCAGCAGCCCCGCCATCACGCTGAACAGCGCCGTGGCCAGCGCCGGCAGCAACAGCCAGCTGCTGGTCTCGAAGCGGCCGAGATGGCGCTCTTCCGGCCACTCGCCCACGCCGTGGTCGGGGCCGGGGCGGAACCACAGCCGGTAGAGGATCGGCAGGAAATAAGCGGCGTTGAGCAGGCTGCTGACAACCAGCACGGCGATCACCCAGGGCATCCCCGCCTCCACCGCCCCGGTGCCCAGGTACCACTTGCTGAGGAAGCCCACCAGCGGCGGCAGGCCAATCATGCCCAGTGCACCCACGCTGAAGGCCAGGCTGGTGAGCGGCATGCGTCGCCCCGCCCCATCGAGCTCGTCGATACGGTGAATGCCGAGCTCCTCGGCGTAATTGCCGGCGCAGAAGAACAGAGTGATCTTCATCATGCCCTGATGCAGCAGATGGGAGAGCGCGGCAATGGTCCCCAGGGGCCCGAACAGCCCGATGCCCAGTATGACGTAGCTCACCTGGCTGACCGTGGAGAAGGCCAGCCGCCGCTTGAGCTCCACCTGGGCCAGGGCGCGCAGCGAGCCGTAGAGGATGGTCACGCTGGCGATGACGGCGAGCCCAGTGAGCAGCCCCAGCGCCTGGCTGAACTCGGCGCCGTAGACGTCATAGACCAGGCGCACGATGCCGAAGGCTCCGGCCTTGACCACCGCCACCGCATGCAGCAGAGCGCTGACCGGCGCCGGCGCCACCATGGCTCGGGGCAGCCAGCCGTGCAGCGGCACCAGCCCCGCCTTGACCCCGAAGCCGGCAATCAGCACCCAGAAGATGGCGATCAGCGCACCGCGCTGCTCCGGACCGAACTCGGCGAGGATCTCCCGTTGGCCGAAGCGGATATCGCCGGCCAGTGTGTGGAGCGCCACCATGCCGATCATCAGCACCAGCCCCGCGGTGAGGGTGAACCGCAGGTAGAGGGTGGCCGCGGCCAGCGCCTTCGGTGTGCCGCGGTGGGCCACCAGCGGATAGGTGGAGAGCGTCAGCAGCTCGTAGAAGATCAGGAA
>PWIZ01000236.1 GCA_003560175.1 Halomonas sp.
AGGTGGCCAGCAGGATGGCGCCGCCCATGGAGATCCGCGCCGCCAGCATCTCGCCCTTCTCGGAGATCTTGGGGTTGATCATGGTCTTGATCAGGTCGTGACTGATGGCCGAGGAGATGGCTAGCAGCAGACCAGCGGCGGTGGAGAGCGCAGCCGCGATACCGCCGGCAGCGATCAGGCCGATGACCCAGGGTGGCAGGTTGGCGATCTCGGGGTTGGCCAGTACCAGAATGTCGTTGTTGACGGTGAGCTCGTTGCCTTCCCACCCCAGGTGTGAGAAGTCGGCGCTGTCGTTGTACATCTGGATGCGGCCGTCATTGTTCAGATCACGGAACTGAATCAGGCCGGTTTCTGCCCAGGTCACCATCCACTCGGGAATATCCGGGTGGTCGGTCCACTCCTCGGCCGGGGCAAAGCCGGCGGCATCGGTGGTCGTGATCTCGCCGTGTTGGATCGAGGCCTGCAGGGCAGCCTCCTGGTCTTCTACCTGGCCGGCGAGCTCGGGGTAGATGGTGGTGCTCAGGTTGAGGCGCGCCATGGAACCCACGGCCGGTGCAGTCAGGTAGAGCAGGGCGATGAAGACCAGGGCCCAGCCGGCGGACCAGCGAGCGTCGGCCACCTTCGGCACGGTGAAGAAGCGGATGATGACGTGGGGCAGGCCCGCGGTACCCACCATCAGCGACAGGGTGAACAGCACCATGTTGAGTTTGTTGTCCACATCGGCCGTGTAGTCCTGGAAGCCTAGCGCCACCACGACCTCGTCGAGCTTCTGCAGCAGCGGCACACCGGATTCGCTGTGGGTGCTGAACATACCGAACATCGGGATCGGGTTGCCGGTCAGCTGGAACGCAATGAACACCGCCGGGATGGTGTAGGCGATGATCAGCACGATGTACTGGGCCACCTGGGTATAGGTGATGCCCTTCATGCCACCGAATACCGCATACAGGAAGACGATGAAGGCCGCGATCCAGATGCCCCAGGTGTTGGAGACCTCGAGGAAGCGCGAGAAGGCCACGCCGGCGCCGGTCATCTGGCCGATGACGTAGGTCACGGAGGCCACGATCAGACAGATGACGGCCACCAGGCGTGCCGCATTACTGTAGAAACGGTCACCGATGAAGTCCGGCACAGTGAACTTGCCGAACTTGCGCAGGTAGGGCGCCAGCAGCATGGCAAGGATCACGTAGCCGCCGGTCCAGCCCATCAGGAACGAGGAGTTGGCGTAGCCGCCGGAGGCCAGCAGGCCGGCCATGGAGATGAACGACGCCGCGGACATCCAGTCGGCGGCGGTGGCCATGCCGTTGGTGATCGGGTGGACGCCGCCGCCCGCTACATAAAAGTCTTTGGTGGAGCCCGCTCGGGCCCAGATGGCGATGCCGATGTAGAGGGCGAAGGAGGCCCCTACGAACAGTAGGTTGATGGCAAATTGGCTCATGCTGGATTACTCCCCCAGACCGAATTTCTGATCGAGCTTGTTCATCTTCCAGGCGTAGAAGAAGATCAGCGCGATAAAGGTGAGGATGGAGCCCTGCTGGGCGAACCAAAAGCCCAGATCGGTGCCGCCCACGGGAATGCCGGAGAGCAGCGGCCTGAACAGAATGGCGCATCCGTAGGAGACGAAGGCCCAGACGATCAGGCATCCCGTTATCAGGCGCACGTTCGCCTTCCAGTAGCCGGAGGAATCGGTTTTCTCTTCCGCCATTGTCGTATTCTCCACTTGTTATTGGTGGGGTGGGAAATTGGGTGGTCTGTTGATTGCGGTTCATCAGGGCAATCACATGTCTTTTTTCCGGCCTTTGCGAGCCCCAAGGGCTCATCCCCGGAGGGAAGAAGGGTGTGGGGCCGGCCCTGCCGGTACCGAAAAGCATTGTTCTCGTGCGATTGCTCTGCATGATGCAATGTGGATAGTGGGCAATGAGTGGTGAAAATGAATCCCAGACTTTCGTATCATGAGAAAAATACGATTTAATAGGCAGGGTGAGATGCCATTTTTATCAATGACTTGAAGGAGTGTTGTCGGCTGATTGCCGAGCGGGGGGAAGCCGGATTAGGACGATTGTATAGGGGGCGGCGAAGCTGGCTTTCTTCCTGTCACCGCTGGTCTTTGACGATTGTCTAAGGAGTCGGGGGGGAGACGTTCGTCTAGCTTATATGGGCAATGGAGAGGCTGCTATCCTGACTTATGTCCTTCAGTCAGTGAAAGGCATCCGGGCTTGCCTTCGCGGCAGACCCCTGAACTCCACAACGAGCATCCAACAATTATCAGGTGGCGGCTCTAAACGCCGTTCCCGTTCCGGCCCTTTCCTCACCCACCAGTCCGTCCGGGGTGGCTGGGATCAAGCACGCCATGGTCGGAAAGCCGCCCGCGAGGTCAGCACCATGGTCGAGGTCGATCTTTCCCAACCGCCGTTCACCCTGCTCGACGATGCCGGCCGTGAGCGGATTCGCCAGGGGGTTGACCTGGCTTACTTTGATTGTGACGAGATCGTTCTCGAGACGGGCCAGGCCGGCGAGAATCTCTTCCTCATCCACAAGGGTGAGGTGGCAGAAGTCGATCCGACGCTGCCAGCGGCTCGCTCGCGAATCGGCCACTACACCCGTGGCGACCTGTTTGGCGCCATCAGCATCCTCAACGGCAAGAGCCGTTACCGTTTTCGGGCCGAGCAGGAGAGTCTCTGTTACCTGCTGCCCAGGGCGCTGTTCCTCGAACTCTGCAACGACTACCCGCCCTTCGCCGAATTCTTCCGTCAGACTTTGGCCCACAAGGCCCGCCTGTTGATCGAGCAGCGTGCCGAAGGCGGGGTCACCATGGCCGGCTTCATGCTGGCACGGGTCGATGAGTGTATGCGTGAGCCGCTGATTGTGCCGGCCGCCACGACTATCGCCGAGGCGGTGACCACCATCAACGAGCGCCATGCCGACAGCATGCTGGTAGAAGGCGATGTCGGCCCTGGCATGATCACCAAGACAGACCTGCTCAACGCCCTGGTGGTGGAGGGGCGTGATCGTGACAGTGCCCTGGATGGGCTGGGCCACAGCGAGCTGATCACGGTGGGTCCGGGGCAGTATCTGTTCGAGGCACTGGTGGTGATGACCCGCCACAAGGTGGAGCGTGTGGTGGTGCTGGAGAAGGAGTCGGTGGTGGGCGTCGTCGAGCTGACCGACGTGCTCAGTTACTTCTCGAGCCGCAGCTACGTGGTCAGCCTCCAGGTGGAGCAGGCCGATAGCCTGGAGGCGCTGGCTGCCGCCAGCCGTCGCACGCCGGAACTGGTCAAGGCGCTGATGGCCCAGGGGGTCAAGCTGCGTTTTGCCATGGGCCTGCTGGCGGCGCTCAACGGGCGGATCATGAGCAAAGCCTGGAGCTTTCAGGTCGACGAGCGCTACCACCGAGACAGCTGCCTGATGGTCATGGGTAGTGAAGGGCGTGGCGAGCAGATCCTCAAGACGGACCAGGACAACGGCCTGATCCTGGCGGATGACCTAGACTGGCCCGACTGCGGCGAGCAGATGCAGCGCCTCACCGAGACCTTGATCGAACTGGGTTACCCGCCTTGCCCGGGCGACATCATGGTCTCCAACCCCGAGTGGGTCGGTACCGTGACCCAGTGGCGTGAGCGCATCGCCAGGTGGGCCAGCAAGCGTGACGGTGACAGCCTGATGAAGCTGGCCATCATGCTCGACTCTCACGCGGTGGTAGGTAACCCGGTGCTGCTCGACCGCGTGCGCGACGAGCTGTTCGAGCGCTGCGCCGGCGACGAGCTGCTGCTCTCCTACTTCGCCCGCACCATTCTGCGCTTCTCCACCCCGCTGACCCTGTTTGGTTCGCTCAAACGTCCTCAGCACGGCATCGACATCAAGAAGGGTGGCATCTTCCCCATCGTCCATGGAGTCCGAGTGATGGCTCTGGAGCGGGGTATCCGTCCCACCTCCACCCTGGAGCGGCTGGATGCCCTGGCGGAGGATGGCCGGTTGGAGCCGCGCTTCGCGGAGGATCTGGGCGAGGCCCTGTCGCTGTTTACCGAAATGCGGCTCAAGCAGCAGCTCGAACACTTGGACAGCAGCAAAGATGAGCGCAATCCCGACCGCGTGGTGGTTCAGGAGCTTTCGTCACTGGAGCGTGATCTGCTGCGTGAGGCGCTGCACATCGTCAAGGACTTCAAGCAGCGCCTATCGCACCGCTTTCATCTTGAGTACTCGTGACGTTCAGGTGACCCCCGAAGGAACGACAACAATACAAGGAGCCCCATCATGATCAAGGTCCTGCGGCGTGCCGCCGACCGACGACGACACGCCAACGGTGATTACGCCTGGCTATTTCACCCTTACACGGGTGACGAGATGGTGGTTATCAATACCGAGACCATTGGGTCGAACAGCCGTAGCGCCGAGCTGGCCTCCATCGCCGCCGTCAAGGTACGTGGCGATCGTGTGCTGACCAGCGAATCCCTGGACCTGCACCTGGCGCGCCCCGTGAGCTCCTCCGGCGAGTCGATTCGTATCCATGGCTCGCGTGGCATGGATCTGAGCGGCGGCCTGACCATGACGGATGCCCTGGAGCGCCTGCTCGATTTCGTCGGCAACCGCCCCCTGTTGGGCTGGCGCCTGGGCTTCGATCTGGCGATCCTCAATCGCGAGCTGCGCCCGCGCTTCGGCTTCGATCTGCCCAACGCCACCATCGATGTGGCCCAGAGCTATCTGCGCCGCCTGCGCCGTCGCCATCCGGAGGTGGAGACCGCGCCGCGCTTCGAGAAGGTGGCCGAACTGCTGGACGTGCCGCTGATGGGGCGCCATACCGCCCTGGGGGATGCGGTGACCACGGCCCTGATCTATCTGCGGCTGGAGCACCAGGCCGGTGCCCTGGGGCGCCATTCCTGAAGGGGCGAGGCGTCGTCGCCTGACGGCGTTGGCGATGGTAGGATGGGCTCCCGTTTTTCTTGCCCGCACTGGCAGCGCTTACCGACCATGCAAGACGCCTTGATATTCGACCCTAGCGATCGCTCGAAGACTGCCTCCGTGGCGGCCCACGCGGTTCAAGAAGCCCCCTCGCCGACCCTCGATGCCCTGGACCTGCGCGGCAAGCGCGAGTTCAACAAGCTCAAGAAGCGCCTGCGGCGCCAGGTCGGCAATGCGATCATCGACTACGGCATGATCCATGAGGGCGACCGCGTAATGGTGTGCCTGTCCGGTGGCAAGGACAGCTACACGATGCTGTCGATCCTGCGCAACCTGCAGCGTAACGCCCCGATCGATTTCTCGCTGGTGGCGGTGAACCTCGACCAGAAGCAGCCGGGCTTTCCCGAGCACGTGCTGCCGGAGTATCTGGCGTCCGTCGGCGTCGAGTACCACATCCTCGAGCGCGATACCTACTCGGTGGTCAAGGAGAAGACCCCCGAGGGCAGGACCACCTGCGCGCTCTGTTCGCGACTACGACGCGGCTCTCTGTACGGCTTCGCTGAGGAGATCGGCGCTACCAAGGTCGCCTTGGGTCACCATCGCGAGGATATCCTCGAGACGCTGTTCCTGAATCTTTTCTTCGCCGGCAGCCTCAAGGCGATGCCACCCAAGCTGCTCGCCGACGACGGCAAGAACATCCTGATTCGCCCGCTGGCCTACTGCCGCGAGACCGATATCGCGGAGTATGCGCGGCTAATGGATTTTCCGATCATTCCCTGCAACCTTTGCGGCTCCCAACCCAACCTGCAGCGCCAGCTGGCCAAGGAGATGCTCGCCGAGTGGGAGAGTCAGCACCCCGGCCGTCTGGAGAGCATGTTCAAGGCGGTGACCAATGTGGCACCGTCCCAGCTCGCTGACCGCGAGCTGTTCGACTTCGCCGGGCTGGAGGAGAAGCAGGCACGAATGCAGGCCAGCCGGATCGAGATCCTGAACAAATAGGTCAGCAACAAGGCCAAGGAGCAAGCTTCAAGGCCCCCTTGGCTTGCTCCTTGAGATCTGGACCGATGCTGGCTTGCAGCTATTTAGCCCCTTCTTCCTCGGCGACCAGGGTCAGGGACTCCAGATCGAGGATATGCACCTCGCGGCCCGAGACCTCCACCAGGCCTTGGCTCTGAAAGCGGCCGAGAATACGGCTGACGGTCTCCACGGCCAGCCCCAGGTAGTTGCCGATATCGGCCCGGGACATGGAGAGGCGGAAGCTGTAGGGCGAGTAACCGCGTCGGCGAAAGCGGTCGGACAGACCGGCGAAGAAGCTGGCCAGGCGCTGGTCGGCGGTCTTGCGCGACAGCAGGCGCATCATGCGGCGGTCTTCACGCAATTCCTTGCTCATGCTTCTGTAGAGCTGGCCACGCAGCTCGGGCAGTGACTCCGACAGCTGATCCAGGCGGTCGAAGGGAATCTCGCAGACGGTGGTGGTCTCCAGCGCCACCACGGTTCCCGGGTAGTGTTCCTCGTCGATACCGTCCAGGCCCACCAGTTCGCTGGGCAGATAGAAGTTGGTGAGCTGATCGTCGCCGCTACCCTCGGTGGTGACCTGCTTGAGGCTGCCCGACCGCACCGCGTAGACGCTGGTGAAGGGACTGTCTTGACGAAACAGGGTCTCGCCCTTCTTGAGCGGCGCGCGCCGGCGGATGATGGCGTCGAACTGGTCCATGTCCTGAATTTCGAGTGCCAGCGGCAGGCACAGCGAACTCAGGCTGCAGGTCTGGCAGCGAGTTTCGTGCAGCACAGAGCGTCGCCGCCCGGTCAGGCTATCAGGCATGGCCGCCTCCTCCTTGATCATGATCATGGCGGGTAGTATGGAGGATTCTTCGGGCCGGGCAAACCACCTCCAAGGAGGTAGGCCAGAAAGACCGACGGTTCACGACATCGGTGAGGCCTGAGGGGCGAAGGCGTCGAGGAGGTGGGCCAGGGACCAGACCCCATCGGGTGTCACCCTGAGACACTCGCCGTGGCGCTCCAGAAGCCCCGCCTGACAGAGCGGGGTCAGGCGCTGCAGGGCGTCGGTCATGGCCTCGGCGGCGTCGCGCCCATGGGCCTTTGACAGCGCGGTGAGGTCCAGCTCATGTCGGCAGGCGAGCGCCTCGATGGCGTCGCGGCGCAGGCGCTCGGGGGCGTCCAGTCGGTGGCCGACAGCGGCGGGCAACCGGCTCGCGTCCAGCGCCGCTTCATAATCGGTCAGGCTCACGGCGTTGCGGGTAATGGTATCGCCGATACGACTGATGGCGGCGACGCCGAGACCGATCTGGTCACTTGGAGGGTAGGGGGTGTAGCCCAGCAGGTTCCGCGCCAGGCGGCCCTCCTTCAGAGCCAGCGCCAGGCTGTCATCGGCGCGGGCAAACTGACCGAGCCCGATGGGCACATAGCCGGCGTCATCCAGGCGGTCGCGGGCCTCTCCCAAAATCGCCAGGTGGGCCGCCGCGTCGGGCAGATCCCTCGCGTGGATCTCTCTCTGGGGTCGGTAGCGCTCAGGAAGATGGGCATAGCGCTGCAGAGTGATGCGTGCCGGAGCCATGGCGATCACCTGGTCGAGCGTCTCCCCGAAACCCTCGGGCGTCTGCATCGGCAGTCCCACGATCAGGTCCAAGTTAAGCGAGTGGAAGCCGAGGCGCTCGGCTTCGTCCACCAGCGACTCGGTCAGCACTCGGGGCTGAATCCGGTTGATCGCCTTCTGCACACGCAGGTCAAGTTCCTGAACGCCCAGGCTCAGACGGTTGAAGCCCAGTGCCTGGAGGTGGCGGAGGGTGAAGACGTCGGCCTCGCGGGGGTCGATTTCGATGCTGAAGTCCCGCTCCCGGGCGCCGGAGAGCCCGAAGCGGGCGTCGAGACGATCGAACAGGTCGCCCATTTGATCCAACGACAGGAAGGCCGGGGCGCCGCCTCCCCAGTGCAGGTGCTGCACGGCAGGGTGGTCATCCAGCAGGCGGTTGATCAGCACCATTTCACGGTCGAGCCGTGTGAGGTAGGGCTCGGCCTGACGGCTGTCCCGGGAGGGCACCCGCTGGGAGGAGCAGAAACGACACGCCTGCCGGCAGAAGGGCAGCTGCACGTGAATCGCCAGAGGTGCCCCGGCGGAACGCTCGGTCAGCGCCCGGGTCAGTGCAACGGGGCCACTCCCCGCGTCTAGGCGAGGGGGATAGGTCAGGTAGTGCGAGCCGTCGTGATCGTGGAACTGCATCGTGGGCCTACCTCCGGCAGCCCATGGTGGCCCGGCGAGATCGTTGCGTTTCGCCTTAACGGTCATGACGGCGCTCCCGGCTGTGGATGTGCTCACATGCTAGGGCGGCTTGGCGCAAGGGGCGTTGAGCTGTGTCAATCTGGCGTGGAATAGTGCTGAATCATGCGTGGCTTCAAGTG
>PWIZ01000239.1 GCA_003560175.1 Halomonas sp.
CGGGATGCTACCAATAGGGGTTCTCTGCGGCGCAGCAAAGGGCGCCGCGGCTCCTCGCGCAACGCCTCTGGGATATCAGGATGCTCGAAGCTACCGTCAAGAAGATTCTCCAGGCCCGGGTCTATGAAGCCGCCCGGGAAACGCCGATCTCTCCGGCCCCCTTTCTCTCCCGCCGCTTCAATAACACCATCCTGATCAAGCGCGAGGACCTCCAGCCGGTCTACTCTTTCAAGATTCGCGGCGCCTACAACAAGATGACCCAGCTCAGCGAGGCCCAGAAGGCCAAGGGCGTGATCGCGGCGTCCGCAGGCAATCATGCCCAGGGCCTGGCCATGGCGGCCAAGCAGATGGGCGTCAAGGCGGTGATCGTGATGCCGCGGATCACGCCGGACATCAAGGTCCAGGGAGTGCGTTCACGAGGCGCTCGCGTGGTGCTCAAGGGTGACGCCTTTGCGGCGGCCGCCGAGCATGCCCAGGAACTGGTCCAGGAGCACGGTTATACCTATATCCCACCCTTCGACGATATCGACGTCATCGCCGGCCAGGGCACGGTGGCGGTCGAAATACTGCGCCAGCACGCCGGCCGCCTGGATGCCATCTTCGTGCCGGTGGGCGGCGGCGGCCTGATCGCCGGCGTGGCTGCCTATGTGAAGTACCTGCGCCCGGATATCAAGGTGATCGGCGTCGAATCCGAGGACAGCGCCTGCCTCAAGGCCGCCATGGAAGCCGGTTGGCGGGTCACCCTAGACCAGGTGGGGGTATTCGCCGAGGGCGTGGCAGTCGCACAGATCGGCGAGGTGCCCTTCTCCATCATCCGCGACCTGATCGACGGCGTCATCACCGTCAACACCGACGAGATGTGTGCCGCGGTGAAGGACATCTTCGAGGATACCCGGGCCGTCGCGGAGACCTCCGGCGCTCTCTCCCTGGCGGGGCTCAAGAAGTATGTTCAGCAGACCGGCGCCGAGGGGCAGACCCTGCTCTGCATCAACTCCGGGGCCAACACCAACTTCGACCGCCTGCAGCATATTGCCGAACGCACCGAGCTCGGCGAGCAGCGCGAGGCGATCCTGGCGGTGACCATTCCCGAGAAGCCCGGCAGCTTCAAGAAGTTCTGCAAGACCATCGGAAAGCGCATGGTCACCGAGTTCAACTACCGCTATGCGGACCCTGAAAACGCTCATATCTTCGTCGGGGTCCAGGTCAAGCCGGGGGGGGAGGATCGTCAGGCGGTGATCGACAAGCTGCGGGAGGCGGGCTACCCGGTGGAGGATCTCACCGACAACGAGCTGGCCAAGCTACATATCCGTCACCTGGGTGGCGGCCGTCCGAAGGAGCACTTCGACGAGGAGGTCTACCGCTTCGAGTTCCCGGAGCGCCCGGGTGCGCTGATGAACTTCCTCACCCACCTGCCTCACGACTGGAGCATCTCCTTGTTTCACTATCGCAACCACGGGGCCGCCTACGGTCGGGTGTTGGTGGGCATGCAGATCCCCAACGGCGACCGTACCCATGTCGAGGAGCACTTCGACGAAATCGGCTACCGCTACTGGAAGGAAACCGACAACGCCGCCTATCGGCTGTTCATGGCTTGAGCGGCCTTCCCATGAGGGGTAAGCGCTGACTCGCCCCGCGCGCCACGCCTACCGGGTTTTTCAGCCGGCAGGCGTGGTAGTCGGGTGGTTGTCGAGAGCGTGGAATGGCCCTATAGTCTCGACCTGTTCTTTCCCCGACGGAGTCCATGATGAAGCGCAAACCCGATCTGGTCATGGCACTGGTATTGCTGTTCAGCATCGGCGTGGTGGCGACCGGTTACGCCCAGGCGCTGGCGGGCAGCTGAGCCGGTAACCTGGGTCGGTAACTGGGGCCCGGCAGCGCGATGACCGAGGCCGACAGCAAACGGGGCGATGCCATCGGGCATCGCCCCGTTTACTTGGAAATCGCGGCAGGCGAAGGTGTCAGGGACGCACGACCCGGGCGTCGCTGACGATGGCATCCAGTGGTACGTCCCAGGGCTCTACCGGCAGTGCCTCGACCCGCTGACACTCATGGGCCAGGCCAATCAGCCGTGGCCGTGGGCCGGGACGGCGCGTGAAGGCTAGACTGCGGTCGTAGAAGCCGCCACCCATGCCCATGCGCTGGCCGGCTTCGTCAAAGCCGACCAGAGGCATCAGGATCAGGTCCAGGGCCCAGGCGGGCAAGCGTCGGGCGCGATGGGCGCCGTGGCGGGGCTGGGGTTCGGGGATGCCGAAGCGGTTGGCTACCATGGGCGTGCCGGCGTGATAGTGGACGAACCACAGCCGGTTGCGTGAAAGCGGCCTGAGCACCGGGAGATGCACGCGGGCGCCACGACGGCGGAGCCAGTCGATCAGTGGTGTGGGGTCAATTTCGCCGTCGTTGGGCAGGTAGAGGGCGATGCGGCGGGCACGCTGAACCTCGGGAAGGCGGCGCAGCCTACGGCACAGGCGTTTACTGGCTGCCTGACGCTGTTGCGGGGTGAGGGCACGTCGGCGGCGGCGCAGCTCGCGGCGCAAAGCCTGTCGAGAGCCGTCGAAGGCCTCGAGAAAAAGGGGTGCGGCAGGTGTCGTCATGAGGTGGGTCATGGAAGACGAGGTTCCCCAGAATGCCGCTGTCGTTCTGGCCCTGAACCCAGAGGTTCAAGGTGGGTGGCCGCAGCCGAACCGTCAGGCTTTCCGACGCGCGGACATGCACACGGGTCCGGCTAGCATATGGCCCCCTGGGTACTGCGCATAGGCTCGAGGGACGATAACGACTGGCAAACACCCCAGGGAACAACTTCATCCTAACAGAGCCGACAGGCCTGGCCAATGGCTTCTGCTGGAGGCACTCAGCGTTGCGGAGTGTCGGTCAGGGCGCGTTCCAGGCGGGCACTCAGCGCATCCAGGCTACGTTCGCTGTCGCGCTGGGTGTCCAGTGCCTCAAGGAGTTCATGGGCGATGTTCAGGGCCGCCATGATGGCGATACGCTCGGTACCCATCAGGTTGTTCTGGGAGTGAATGCCGCCCATGGCGCGATCCAGGTAGCGGGCGGCGCGCTCCAGCTTGTCCTGTTCGTCGGGCGGGCAGGCAATCACATAGCCGCGCCCCAACAGGGTGATTTCGGTGGTCGGACGCGTGGCGTCGGTCATCGGAAGACTCCGGGTCGGCCTGCCGGGAGAGCTGCCGCGCGCCCCGGTGGCCCGATGCGTTAACATCCATGGAAGGAAAGGTTTCGGACCTCACTATAAGAGAGCCCTTCCGGGGCGGTCAACGCGCCGCTCCAGGCGAGGCTCACTCTTGCTCGCACCCATCACGGATTGTCGCATGTCACTGATCAACGAACGCCAGGATTTTTCCACCATCGCCGACCTCTTTCTGCTTCACGGAAGCATGCAGTCGCCGGCCTTTCTCGATGGCCGTCTGTGCGCCGGACTGGCCATGCATGGCCTCTCCGCCGAGGCGTGGCTCGAGGAGGTCTGCCTGGCACTGGGCGTCGAACAGCCCCGCGACGAGCCCTCCGCCGAACGCTTCCTGGGCTGGCGGCGCCAGACCCTGGATGCCCTCTCCGGCAGCGAACTCGGTTTCGAGCCGCTGCTCCCCGACGACCTCTTTTCCCTGGCCGAGCGCGCCCAGGGGCTTCAGGAGTGGACCCTGGGCTTCCTGGAGGTGGTCAAAGACGCCGGTGACGCCCCCGGTGAGGCCTGGTCGCCGGCCCTGCGCGAGGCCCTCGATGACCTCGCCGCCGTCGCTGCCATGGAGGTGGAGCTCGAGGAGAGCACCGAGAATGAGGGCGACCTCTTTGCCCTCACCGAGCATGTCCGCATGGCCGCCATGCTGCTCTACACCGAGCAGCACCCTGGTCGTCCTCAGGTCGAGGATGCCGGGAACGATACCCGCCACTGACGCCTTCCCAGTTGCCGTCCCCTGCCCAGCCCCATTCAGAGGAGCCCCCATGCTGCCCGAGATCCTGCCCCGCCCTGCTCCCATCGCCAACGACGAGTACCTGTCCCGGCGTCTTGCGCTGATGGCGGCGCTGCCTGCTGACAGCGCCGTGCTGCTGCCCGGTGCCTCCCTGGTCACCCGTTCCCGGGACAGCGAATTCCCGTTCCGTCAGGATAGCGATTTCCATTACCTGACCGGCTTCCCGGAGCCCGATGCCCTGCTGTTGCTGCTGCCTGGGCGGCCAGAAGGCGAGAGCGTGCTGTTCTGTCAGGACCGCAACCCGCTGATGGAGGCCTGGACCGGCATCCGGCTGGGCGCCGAGGGAGCGGTTCGCGAGCATGGCGTGGATCAGGCCTTCGAGAACGACGAGCGCGATGAGCGTCTCGAGGCGCTGCTGGACGGTCGTCGGACCCTTTACCTGCCTCTCGACAGCCCCGAGGCCATGGCGATCGCGGAGGAGGTGCGTGGCGCCCTGGCGGCCAAGGCACGGCGCGGCGCCTGTCCCCCGGAGGCACTGGCCGACGTGGCGCCGCTGCTCCATGAGGCGCGTCTGATCAAGAGTGAGGCGGAGCTGGCGCTGTTGCGCCATGCGGCTGAGATTTCCGCCAGGGCCCATGTGCGAGCCATGCGGGCGGCCCGCCCGGGGCTTGCCGAATACCACCTCCAGACCGAACTGGAGCACGAGTTCCGCTGGCAGGGCGGTACGGGCCCCGCCTACGCCAGCATCGTCGGTGGCGGTGCCAATGCCTGTGTGCTGCACTACATCGAGAATCACGCCCCGCTTCGGGACGGCGACCTGGTACTGATCGATGCCGGTGCCGAATTTGACCTCTATGCCGGCGATATCACCCGCACCTTTCCTGTGAGCGGTCGCTTCAGCGCCGCACAGCGGGTCCTCTACGCCCTGGTGTTGAAGGTCCAGGAACGCGCCGTGGCCGCGGTGAGGCCGGGTGCGACTCTGGTCGAGCTCCATGACGGCGTAGTGCGCGGCCTGACCGAGGGGCTGATCGAGCTGGGGTTGCTCGAGGGGGAGGTGCCGGCGCGCATCGATGACGAGAGCTATCGGCGCTTCTACCTGCACTCCACCTCCCACTGGCTGGGCCTGGACGTCCATGACGTGGGGACCTATCGCCAGGGGGGTGAGCCACGCGCCCTGGCGCCGGGGATGGTGGTGACGGTGGAGCCGGGCCTCTACGTCCCCGACGACGATGACATTCCCGAGGCGTTTCGCGGTATCGGCATCCGCATCGAGGATGATGTGGTGGTGACTGCCAGCGGCCATGCGGTGTTGACGGCGGGCGCTCCCAAAGGGATGGATGAGATAGAGGCACTGATGGCTGAAAAGTAGCCGGCTCAATGTCGGCAAGAATTTTCATTATGTAATGTACATTACGGAATGATATGCCCGGAGATGCCGTGAACGAACCCCAATCTGTTTCCCGAACCCCCGCTTCAGAGATCGTCCCATCCGGCGACCCGGCCAGGCGCCATGTGGATGTCGCCATCGTCGGCGGTGGCCTAGTGGGGGCCAGCCTCGCCTGTGCTTTGGTGCCGCTGATCGAGCGGGCCGGGCTCTCGGTGGCGGCCATCGAGGCCGCTCCCATCCTCGAGACGGTCGATGCGCCCTTCCAGCCCAGCTTCGACGCCCGGGCCAGCGCCATCGCCCAGGGGTCGGCGGACCACTTCGCCGAGATGGGGCTATGGCAGAGTATGGCCGAGCATGCCACCCCGATCCGTCGTATTCATATCAGCGAGCGCGGCCGCTTCGGCGCGACACGTCTCTCAAGCGACGAGCTGGGGGTGGCGGCCCTGGGGCATGTGATACCCAATGCCTGGATGGGCCGGGTATTGCACCGTCGCCTGGCAGGGGCGCCGATTGCCTGGCACTGTCCGGCCCGGGTGAAAGAGATCGCGCCGGTGGCGGGCGGCCACGTGCTCACCCTGTCCGATGGGGGGCGCCTCGAGGCGGGGCTCACCGTGCTGGCCGACGGCGGCCGCTCCGGGCTCAAGGAGAGGCTTGGGATCGAGAGCGACAGCCACCCCTACGACCAGGTGGCAGTGATCGCCAACGTCGAGCTGAGCCGACCTCACGGCGGCGAGGCCTGGGAGCGTTTTACCGTCGAGGGACCCATCGCCCTGCTGCCGCTGCACGGCCAGGCCATGGAGCTGGTCTGGACCCACCCGCTGGGTGCGGAGCAGCGTCGGCTGGCACTTTCCGACGGTGATTTCCTGGCCGAGCTGCAGCGGGCCTTTGGCGACCGCGCGGGTCGCTTTCGCCGGGTAGGCAGCCGCCATGCCTACCCGCTTAGCCTGGTCACTGCCCGAGAGACCACCCACCCGGGTCTGGCGGTATTGGGCAACGCCGCCCATGCGTTGCACCCGGTGGCAGGCCAGGGCTTCAATCTGGCGCTGCGCGGGGTGATGGATCTGGTTTCGGCCATGGAGGCCGGCTGTGAGCGAGGCGAGACGCCAGACAGCGCCGAGGTGCTGGCCGACTTCGAGGCGCGCCGTCGCGACGATCGCCATAACGTGGTGCGTTTCAGCGACGGTCTGGTACGGCTGTTCGGCATCGACAGCGTGCTGCTCTCCCATGCCCGGGCGGCAGGCCTCATCGGCCTCAACCTGGCCGGCCCGCTGCGCAGGGGCCTGGCTCGCCGGGCCATGGGCCTGGAGCGTTAGGGGAGTGGCCATGAGCGCTCCGGGACAGGAGGAGGTTAAGGAGATGACAATGGACGCACCGATGGAGAGACGCGTGGGCGAGACGCGTCACGGCGCCGCCGAAGAGACCGCTGACGTGGTGATCGTCGGCGCCGGCATAGTAGGCACGGCACTGGCCTGCCTGCTGGGCGAGGAGGGTGTGGAGGTGGCGCTGGTGGATGCCCGTGAGACCCTGCTGGACCCCGAAACGGTGGGTCGTGGGCAGCCCGGGATGCGTGTCAGCGCGCTGACGCCGGTCTCCCAGACGCTGCTGGAGGGACTGGGCGCCTGGGAGTGGATGGCGGCGCGGCGTATCAGCCCCTACCGCTTCATGCAGGTGTGGGACGCCGAAGGCAGTGGGGAAGTCAGCTTCTCCGCGGAGCAGGCCGGAGTCGCGAGGCTTGGCCATATCGTCGAGAACGACGTGACCCAGGCCGCCCTGGAGAGGGGACTGGACGCGCTGGCGTCGGTCAAGTTGGTGCTGGGCGCCCGGGTGACCGGGCTGGGGGAGTCGGCCGATGGCGGTCGGTGCGTACAACTGGCGGATGGCCGCCGGCTGGCGGCGCCGCTAGTGGTGGCCGCCGACGGGGCCCGCTCGCCGCTGCGCGAACTTGCCGGCATCGGCGTCAATGCGCACGAAACCGGCCATATGGCGGTGGTGACCACGGTGCAGGTAGAACGGCCCCATGGAGATGTGGCCCGCCAGGCCTTCCTGCCGACCGGCCCCCTGGCCTTCCTGCCGCTGCGCCTGGACGGTGAGCGTCACCACTGCTCCATCGTCTGGTCCACCTCGCCGGAGGAGGCCGAGCGACTACTGGGGCTGTCGACCGAGGCGCTGGGCGATGAGTTGGCCATGGCCTTCGGCCACCGACTCGGCGAGGTGACGGTGGTTGACAGGGCGGTGGCTTTCCCGCTGGTGCAGCGTCATGCGCAGCGCTACGTGCTGCCGGGTCTAGCGCTGGTCGGGGATGCCGCCCACAGCATTCACCCGCTGGCGGGCCAGGGAGCGAACCTGGGGTTGATGGATGCGGCCGTGCTGGCCGAGGAGCTGCTGGCGGCGCGCCGCCGAGGCGTAGCGTTGGGCGATGAGCGCTGGCTGTCCCGCTACGCGCGTCGCCGGCGCGGTGACAATGCCGGCATGCTGGCGCTGATGGATGGCTTTCGGCTGCTGTTCGGCACGCGACACCCGGCACTGACCCTGGCGCGCAACCTGGGACTGGGCGCCGTGGATCGGCTCACCCCGCTGAAGCGACTGATCATGCAGCAGGCCATTGGCCACCGGGGGCGGCTGCCGGCCTCCTGTCGCTGACGGGGCAGTCGCCGAGGCGGCTCAGCGACGACTCAGCACGTTGAGTGCCTTGAGCAGGTTGAGCGCCTCGCCGAGCTGGTAGTCTTCGCGCAGACGCTCACTCAGATCGGTGCGCTCCCGCGGGGCCTCCTGGGAGCGCAGGTGGCCCTCCAGATCTGCCTCGCGCACCTGGCGACCGCTCTCGGTCACTTCGACTCGCCCGCGTACCACCTCCACGTCGGGCTCGATGCCCTGGGCCTGAATGGAGCGGCCGTTGGGGGTGTAGTAGAGCGCCGTGGTGAGCTTGAGCCCCTCGCCGTTGCCCAGCGGCATGATTTGCTGCACCGAGCCCTTGCCAAAGCTCTCGGTGCCCATCACCACCG
>PWIZ01000413.1 GCA_003560175.1 Halomonas sp.
GCCACCCAAGAGAGGAGCAGGCGATGGACATAACACTGCAGGATGTCACCCGCGAGAACTTCGCGGCCGTCATTGCGCTGGAGGTCGCAACATCGCAGCGTGACTATGTCGCCGACAATCTTTATTCCCTGGCCGAATCGAGCTTCCATCCGACCTATCGGCCTCGCGTCATCCATTGCGATGGGGAAGTGGTCGGCTTTCTTATGTACGAATCCTTCGACCACGATGACCGGCCGCCTGCCTACAACATCTTCCGGCTGATGGTCGACCGACACCAGCAGGGTAGAGGTATCGGGTACAGGGCCATGCAGTGCGTGCTTGACGAGATCAGGGCACAGGGCCCCTTCGAGCGAATCGCGATCTGCTATGTGCCCACCAACCGGGTCGCCCGGGACTTCTACGCCAGCCTCGGCTTCCAGGAGGCGGGACTGAGCGAGGAGACCGGCGAGGTGATCGCCGAGATCCGGGGATAGCGAGGCGCCCGCCCATCCCTCTGCTGAGCAGCTTACTGCCTCCTTCCTGGGGCCGCTCCAGCAGTGGGCAGCACCGCTCACGGGTGCTGCCGGGCCAGTTCGCGGCGCTTCATCTCCAGGTAGGCGGCACGATCGATCTCGCGCAGCTGCTCGGGGTAATGCTCGGTGAGGGCGAACCAGCGTAACAGGGCGGCCTCCGGCCGTTCCGCCTCGGGCAGCGTCAGGGTCTCCAGATGGGCCACCAGGGCCAGGTAGAAGCGCATGACGTTGCGCTCAATCATGCCGCGCATGCCGCCCACCAGATGCCCAGGGGCCTCCTCGCCCGGCGCCTCGCTGAACCCCACCCGGTCGCGACCGCCGAAGGCAAAATAGCCACGCAGGGCGAGGCGGGCCGTCATGCCGTACACCAGGGAGTAGCGTAGCTGCACCAGGCTCGCCCCATCGAGATCGGGCACGGCGCGCAGCTGCAGGCGGAAGGCCCGGGTACCGTAAGGCCCCCGGTCGCCCTCTAGCACCATCTCCAGGTAGATGGGCCCTGCGGCGACCACTCGCCAGCGCAGGTCGAGCCGCTCGGCATCGGCCAGGGGTTCATGACGCTGACGGCCCACGAAGAGCGTTAGCGCCGCCTCGTCGCCCGCCGAGTCATGGAAGCAGGCCTTGACGTTGAGGTGCAGGAGGAGCACCTGGCACCAGGCCGCCGGCGAGCCAAGCGCCTCGGCAAGATCGGCGAAGGGCTGGTCGAGGCGGGCATGCACACTGCCGCTCACCGAGTGGGGACGCTCCTGGGAGGCCACTGCCAGGGGCTCCTCGAAGGTTGAAGCGGCGATCACCTCGCGCCAGCTGTCACGCAACCAGTCGTCCTGGGCCTCGACCCGGGGCGACAGGACGCCCAGCAACAGGCTAACCAGCCCAAGGGTGGGTAACACTGACCTCCATGACGACATGCATGGCTCTCCTGCTGATGACCCATCCGTTGCGGGTCTCCAGTTCAGCATAGCCCGCCCGGAGCCAACAGCACCGCCCAATGGTGGGGGCACCGGCACAGACCGCAGCCGCATCGGGGTGGTAACCTCTGAGGTGGAAGTCTCACCCTGAACATGAGAGAGAGCACGATGAGCGACACCCCCTGGACGCGCCCCATGCCTGAGCCGCAGTTCGACCTGATGCGACGCATCCTCGCGGCCCCCAGCCCCGTGGGACTGGAGGCGGCCATGACCTATGGCGTACTCAAGCCCCACTTCGAGAGCTTCGCCCCCGCGGGCTGGCAGCTGCAGTCGTTCAAGGGCCATGCGGGCGTGGTGCTGGACACCCACCCGGGCCGCGACGACCTGTTCAAGGTGATGGTGATTGGCCACGCCGACAAGATCCGCATGCAGGTGCGCTCCATCGGCGATGACGGCAAGATCTGGATCAATACCGACGCCTTCCTGCCCAACGTGCTGATCGGCCACGAGGTCACGCTATTCAGCGAGGACCCCCAGGCACCCGGCAGCTACCGGCGCATCGAGGGTGGCACCGTGGAGGCGCTGGGCGCCATCCACTTCTCCGACCCGACCCAGCGCAGCGGCGAGAAAGGCATCAAGAAGGAGCAGATCTACCTGGACCTGCAGATCCACGGCGAGAACAAGAAGCAGCAGGTGGAAAACCTGGGGGTGCGCCCTGGGGACTCGATTATCTTCAACCGCCCCATCCGTCACGGCTTCAGCCCGGACACCTTCTATGGCGCCTACCTGGACAACGGCCTGGGCTGCTTCGTCACCGCCGAGGTGGCTCGACTGATCGCCGAGGCGGGCGGCACCGAGCAGGTCCGGGTGATGTTCGCCATCGCCAGCTACGAAGAGATCGGCCGCTTCGGCAGCCGGGTGCTGGCCGGCGAGCTGCGGCCCGACGCCATCATCGCCGTGGACGTGAACCATGATTACGTGGCGGCCCCGGGCATCGGTGACCGCCGCATGCAGCCACTGGAGATGGGTAAGGGTTTCACCCTGTCGGTGGGTGCCATCGCCAGCGAGCAGCTCAACCGGATCGTCGAGACCACCGCCCGGGAACATGACATCCCCATGCAGCGCGATATTGTCGGCGCCGATACCGGCACCGACGGCATGGCCGGCGTGCTCGCCGCCGTGGACTGCGTGGCCACCTCCATCGGCTTCCCGATCCGCAACATGCACACCATCTCGGAGACCGGCAACACCCGGGACGTGACCGCAGCGATCCACGCCATCACCCGCAGCCTCCAGGCCTTGGACGCCCTGTCCGATCCACATCGGGAGTTTCTGGACAACCACCCGCGCCTGGACCAGGCCGGGGCGCTGGGCCACCAGGGGGCGGACAAGCCGAAACCCGACAGCGAGAAGGCGGATTCCGACAGCTAGCCGGCAGACAAGCGACGTGACAGGGTCCCGGGGCCCTGTCGTTTTCGGCATTCCTCATGCCGGGCGGGAATGATGTCGTGGGCGCATGGGGCTTGTCACAATAGAATCCGAATCTGCTCACATGCAGGCAGCACACTGGCTATGATGGGCACCACACACACCAAGCCAATGTGAGCACCATGAAAGCCTTCCTCGTCGATGTCTTCGCCATCCACTCACGCGGCCAGGAGATGCACCTGGGCGGCGGCATCTTTCATGCCACCAGTTCCGACGAGGCCGAGACACTCGCCACCCATGAGTTCTGGCACGCCAGTCTAAGCGACGGTGGCTATGACATCGGCTTCCAGACGGACCAGCCGGAGACCGGCTGGCAAGTGAAAAGTCTGGAGACCCTCATGCCCCGTCCAGCCTTCGCCTGAGTCCAGGCAACGGATGCATCGAGGTGCCGCCCATATTGGGCGGCACTGTCGTTTACGCTAGCCGGGGGTTCCTGCGGCAGACACTATCGTTGCCACCAGGGCCTCGGCCAGCACCGGCGCCATGGCGATGGCATTGCTGTGGTGGGCGATGCAGTCGGTACTCCAGATTTCCCCCACCCCGGCACTCTGGATCACGTCCAGGGCATCGCCGGCAAACAGCGCATGGGTCAGCGCCAGGTCCACCGAGGCCGCCCCGGCGGCCAGCAGCGCCTCGGCGGCTCGAGCCACGGTATGGCCGGAGCTCGCCACGTCATCCATCAGCACCACCGCCCGCCCCGCCAGCGGAGTGTCGGGCAGATGGATTTCGACGTCGCGGTCGCCATGGCGGACCTTGCGGCAGGTGGCGTAGTCGAGGCCGGTGCGCTCGCCGGCCTGGGCCACCCACTGCAATGCCTCATCATCGGGGCCCAGCAGCAGCGCCCCGGGGCGCTTTTCGACAATCAGCTCGGCGAGCCGCGGGGCCCCGGAGAGCGCAATGGCGTGAGCGATGGGAATCGCCTGGTCGAGGCGCTCGATGCGATGCAGGTGAGGGTCCACGGTGATCACCGCATCGAACAGTTCGGCAAGGAAACTGCCGACGATGGTTTGACTGACCACCTCGCCGGCGTGGAAGGCAATGTCCTGACGCATGTAGGCGAGATAGGGCGCCACCAGAATCAAGCGGCCCACCCCCTGTTGGCGGGCGTGGCGCGCCAGCAGCAACAGCTCGACCAGTTTGTCGTTGGGACGATCCAGGCTGCGATAGATCACCAGGGTCTCGGGAAAGTCTTCCGCCTCGGCGAAGGGTAGGGTGAGCTTGAGCTCATGGTCCGGGAAGCGATGGCGCTCGACCTCGCGGGCGGTGTGGCCACAAGCCTCGGCAAGCCGACAGGCCGGCGCGGCTTCATCGGCAAAGTGAAGAAGGGCAGCATCCATGTCACATCTCCACATTGAGTCGGGTGAGCTGGTCGCGATGGCCCAGAGTAAAGCCGCAGTCGCGCTCGCTGGACTGGTGGGCCAGCGCCAGCTCATTGCGGAAGGCGGCATAGACGGTATAGAGCCGCTGACCGGCCTTGACCTCGTCGCCGATGCGCGCCTGCAGGTCGACGCCTGCCCCGGCGGCCTTGGGCGCCCCGGCCAGGCGGGCAATCCGCGCCACCTTGAGGTTATCGATGCCGATCACAACGCCGCTCTCGGGTGCCACCACGTCGAAGGCATGGGGCGCAAACGAAGGGGCATCGGGGTCGAATGGCTTGCCCCCCTGGGCCGCGATGATCGCCTGCATCTTCTCCAGGGCCCGGCCGGAATCGAGAATATCCCGGGCGATGCCGAAGCCGTCGCCGCCGCGCACATCGGGGTCGAACTCCAGCATGCGCCCGGCCAGGCGCAGCGCCTTCTGGCGCAGGTCCATGGGCGCCTCGGGATGGTTGGTGAGCACACGCATCACGTCCCGGGCCTCCAGTACCGGACCGATCCCCTTCCCCACCGGCTGACTGCCGTCGGTGATCACCACGTCCAGGGTCAGCCCCATGCGCGCGGCCACGAACTCGAACAGCTTGCGCAGGCGGCGCGCCTCGGGCATGGAGCGCACCTTGGCATGGGGCCCCACCGGGATGTCGAGCAGCAGATGGGTCGAGCCGGCGGCCACCTTCTTGGAGAGGATCGAGGCGACCATCTGCCCTGGAGAGTCGATAGAGAGGGGGCGCTCCACCGAGATCAAGACGTCATCGGCCGGCGAGAGCTGGCTGGTGCCGCCCCAGGCCAGGCAGCCACGGTGGGTGCGCACGATCTTTTCGAGCACGTCGAAGGGCAGGTCGACGTTGGCCAGTACCTCCATGGTGTCAGCGGTGCCCGCCGGTGAGGTGATGGCCCGTGACGAGGTCTTGGGACAGAGCAGGCCGTAGGCGGCGACGATGGGCACTACTAGCATGGAGGTGCGGTTGCCGGGAATCCCGCCGATGCAGTGCTTGTCGACCACCGGATGCTCATGCCAGTCGAGCCGACGCCCCACCCGGCACATGGCGTCGCTCAGGTAGTAGATCTCCTCGCGGTCCATCTCTCCCAGATCGCAGGCCACCACGAAGGCGGTCAGCTCGATCTTGGAGTAGCGCAGCTCGGCAATGTCCTGAACGATCGCCCGAAAGTCATCGCGAGTCAGCCGTTCGCCGTTGATCTTGCGATGCAGTGCCGGGATGGAGGCCGGCGGCTCGGCCTGGAAGACGCTCACCGGCCGCCCCTCCTCCACGGCCAGGGACGCGAAGGCGTCCTCGGAGAGGCCGAGCTGCTGGCAGTCGACGATACTGGTGTCGTCCACCACGTTGAGGCTTGCCAGGATGCGCTGGCCGTTGGCGCGCACCTCCACCTTGGAGAGCGCCTGAAAGCCTTCGGCGCGATAGAGGGCGCAGTCGCGATGCAGGTAGGCGACGTTCTCGCGGTAGGTATCGATGCCTACACGCTTAAGCGAGAGCGGCGAGAGGGTATCGTCCGGTGCCGCCGCTTCGGAAAGGGACTTCTTCATGACACGTTTCCATGTGGCATGCCCGGCCTGCACAACGACGTCCGGCCATGCGGGGATTGATGGCATCATCGTATCAGCCCCCCGACAGGCCGTCATGGCGACACCTCGCCGATGTTGGACCCGACTGACGATGCCCCGACGATCCCGGGGGTGTAAGCTGCTGTAAAGGATAACCTGCAGGAGGAAAGACGATGCGCTTGGCGATCATGGGCTGCGGCGGCGTGGGTGGCTACTTCGGGGCACGCCTGGCCGAGGCCGGGCACGACGTGACCTTCGTCGCCCGGGGTGAGCACCTGGCGGCAATGAAGCATGAAGGACTGAGAGTCTCCAGCATCGAGGGCGACGTGCACCTGACCGAGGTAAAAGCCACCGACGACCCGGCTCGAGTGGGGGCCGTGGACGTGGTCCTGGTGGCGGTGAAGGCGTGGCAGGTGGCCGATGCGGCGCGGGCCATCCGCCCGATGATCGGCCCCGATACTTTCGTGGTGCCCTTGGAGAACGGCGTGGAGGCGGCCGACATCCTGGCCGCCCGGCTGGGTCTGGCGCATGTGCTGGATGGCCTCTGCGGCATCCTCGCCTGGCGCGAGGCCCCCGGCCATATCCGCCATGCCGGCGTCTCGCCCTTCGTACGCTTCGGTGAGCGCGACAACCGCCGCAGCAAGCGGGCCCTGCGGCTCAAGGCGGCCTTCGATCAGGCGCGGGGCCTCACCGCCGAGATCCCCGACGATATCCACGCTGCGGTATGGAGCAAGTTCCTGTTTATCTGCGCCATGAGCGGCATCGGCAGCGTGACGCGGGCGCCGATCGGCATTACCCGCACCCTGCCCGAAACCCGCGCGTTGATCGAGCAGATGCTCGCCGAGATCGCGGCAGTGGCCCGCGCCCGCGGCGTGGCGCTGCTTGAGGATGCCACAATCCGCGCCCTGCGCTTCATTGACGCCCTGCCGGCGGAGAGCACCGCCTCCATGCAGCGAGACATCATGGCGGGCCTGCCCTCGGAGCTGGAGTCCCAGAACGGCGCCGTGGTCCGTCTGGGTCTCGAGGCCGGCGTGGCCACCCCGGTCAACGCCATGATCCATGCTGCTCTGCTGCCCCAGGAGCGACAGGCCCGAGGAGTGACGCCCCAGGCCTGAGTCCCTCTTGCGTCGGTCAATCAGCCCCATGCGCCGGTCAATCAGCCCTATGCCGATCATGGGGCTAGTGAAGATATGCATCAGCGATATCAATTCCACTCATTGAACATCGTCATTCATTGCCAACCACAATAAATGGCGGGGTTTGTTAAGCTTCCCGTCGCCGAGTGAGGCAATCCGCCGCAGCTCGCCTGCGTTTTTTCATCCCGGCCGGAGCCCCACCGCCCTCATGGCGTCGTGGCATCCCGGGGTGATGCCGGCCTTTCCGGCGCGCCGCCGCGATCACGAGGAGAGTCGACTTGGAACTGATTCAGTACGCTCTGGATAACATTGACCTGCTGTTCACACGCACCGTCGAGCACATCTCCCTGGTGGGCGTGGCCGTGGGGATCGCCACCCTGACCGGTGTGCCTATCGGGATCGCCATCACCAAGAACGAGCAAGCCGCACGCTGGGTGCTCTATGTGGCCTCGATCATCGTCACTATTCCCTCGATTGCCTTGTTCGGCATCATGATTCCGGTGCTATCGATCTTCGGACATGGCATCGGCTATGTGCCCGCGGTGATCGCGGTGCTGCTCTATTCCCAGCTGCCGATCATCCGCAATACCTATACCGCCATCAACAACGTCAACCCGGCCCTGCGCGAGGCCGCTCGGGGGATCGGCATGAGCCCCAACCAGCGGCTGCGGCTGGTGGAGATCCCGCTGGCGGTGCCAGTCATCATGGCCGGGGTGCGCACCGCCGTCGTGCTCAATATCGGGGTGATGGCGATCGCCGCTTATATCGGCGCGGGTGGCCTCGGCACCTTCATCAGCCGAGGAATCTCCCAGTCGGATCCGCGCCAGCTGATCGTCGGCGCCATCGCGGTGAGCCTGCTGGCCATCATCGTCGACTATGGCCTGCTGTTCGTGCAGAAGCGCCTGACACCCAAGGGCATGGAGCGTGCCGCAGAGACGGCCTGAACGCCCACACAACGTCTCCCCGGCCCCTGACAAGGAAACGACATGATTCAGCTCGATAGCCTGACCAAGGTCTTCGACACCCCCAAGGGTGCCGTGGTCGCCGCCGACCACATCAGCATGGAGGTGCCTCCTGGCGAGATCTGCATCCTGCTCGGCCCCTCCGGGTGCGGCAAGACCACCACGCTGAAGATGATCAACCGCATCGTAAAGCCCACTTCCGGCAAGGTGTTCATCAATGGCGAGGACACCACCGGGATGGATACCCAGACCCTGCGCCGCAATATCGGCTACGTGATCCAGCAGATCGGCCTGTTCCCCAACATGACCATCGAGGAGAACATCA
>PWIZ01000190.1 GCA_003560175.1 Halomonas sp.
AGCGTCTTCTCGACGCCTTCCTTGAGCGTCAGGTCCACCGCCGCACAGCCCTGACAGCCACCGCCGAAGGCCAGCACCGCCACCTGCTCCTCGGTGAGCTGCACCAGCTTGATCTCGCCGCCGTGAGCGGCGAGGCCGGGGTTGATCTCACTATAGAGAATGTAGTTGATGCGGTCCTCCATGGGGCTGTCGGCGTTGACCTTGGGCATCTTGGCGTTGGGTGCCTTGATGGTCAGCTGGCCGCCCATGCGATCCTTGTTGAAGTCGACCACCGCCTCCTCGAGAAACGGCAGGCTGTTCTTGTCCAGATGGACCGAGAGCTTGGGCAGTTCGAGGCGCTCGTCGGTGGGCTCCTCCTCACCGGGTCGGCAGTAGGCCAGGCAGGTCTCGGCATAAGGAGTGCCGGGCTGGGTGATGAAGATGCGCACGGCGATACCCTCGACGTTCTGCTTTTCCAGCAGCTCGGCGAGGTAGTCCTGGGCGCTGTCGGTGATCTGAATGGGGTTGCTCATGGTGTTCTCGCTGGTCGGGCTGCGGCCGGGGACATTCCTTCGGCAGGCCGCGCGTCAGGGATTGGCTACCCACCATGGTAAGGCAGCGGACCAGAACTGACAATCCCGAGTGAATTAGTTGGTCTTTATGCCACGACCTGCCCTTGAGCAGTGCCTTTTGGTAACATGACGCCATTTATGGCCGTCCCTGATTGCAAGAACCGCGCAACAGGCAGGAGACGCCCCGAGACGTCCCTGCGGCCCTGCCCCTGGATGAGAATTCTGCTGGAGACAAGACCTGCCCATGGCCGCCCTTCCCACCACCCAGACCGCTACCCTGATCGACAGTCTCAATGAGCGGATTCTCATGCTCGATGGAGGCATGGGCACCATGCTCCAGAATGCCGGCCTGTCCGAAGCCGATTTCCGCGGTGACCGCTTCATCGACTGGCCCTCCGACCTCAAGGGTAACAATGACCTGCTGGTGCTCACCTGCCCCGAGCTGGTGACGCGCATTCATCGCGAGTACCTCGAGGCCGGCGCCGACATCGTCGAGACCAACACCTTCAACAGCACTCGCCTTTCCCAGGCCGACTACGGCATGGAAGCGCTGGTGATCGAGCTCAACCGCGAGGCCGCCCTCCTGGCCCGCCGGGTGTGTGATGCCGTAGCCGCGGAAACCGGCGTGCCGCGCTACGTCGCCGGGGTGCTGGGCCCTACCTCGCGCACCGCCTCGCTCTCACCGGATGTCAACGACCCGTCAAAACGCAACGTCACCTTCGATGCGCTCCGCGAGAACTACTACGAGGCCGCCGAAGCGCTGATCGAGGGTGGCAGCGATCTGATCATGATCGAGACCATTTTCGACACGCTCAACGCCAAGGCGGCGATCTACGCCCTGGAGGAGCTCTTCGAGGACCGGGGCGAGCGCCTGCCGGTGATGATCTCCGGCACCATCACCGACGCCTCCGGCCGCACTCTCTCCGGCCAGACCACCGAGGCATTCTGGAATTCTGTCCGTCACGCTCGGCCGCTTAGCGTTGGCCTCAACTGTGCGCTGGGGGCCGAGGAGCTGCGACCCTACGTGGTGGAGCTGTCCACCAAGGCGGACACCTTCGTCTCCGCTCACCCCAACGCCGGCCTGCCCAACGAGTTCGGCGAGTACGATCAGACTCCCGAAGAGATGGCGGCCATCGTTGGCGAGTTCGCCGAGAGCGGCCTGGTCAACATCATCGGCGGCTGCTGCGGCAGCACTCCGGAACATATCGCGGCCATCCATCGCGCAATCCAGGGGTTGGCGCCGCGCCGGGTCCCGGAGATCCCCAGAGCCTGTCGCCTGTCGGGCCTGGAGCCCTTCAACCTGGGTGTCGATTCGCTGTTCGTCAACGTCGGCGAGCGCACCAATGTGACCGGCTCGGCACGCTTCAAGCGCCTGATCGTGGAGGAGGACTTCACCACCGCCCTGGAGGTGGCCCTCGAACAGGTGGAGAACGGCGCCCAGATCATCGACATCAACATGGATGAAGGGATGCTGGAGTCCCAGGAGGCCATGGTGCGCTTCCTGAACCTGATCGCCGGCGAGCCCGATATCGCCCGGGTACCGATCATGATCGACTCCTCCAAGTGGGAGATCATCGAAGCGGGGTTGAAGTGCGTGCAGGGCAAGGCGGTGGTCAACTCGATCTCCATGAAGGAGGGGGAAGAGGCCTTCCGCGAGCAGGCGACCATCTGCCGTCGCCACGGCGCCGCCGTGGTGGTCATGGCCTTCGACGAGGCGGGTCAGGCCGACACCTTCGCGCGCAAGACCGAGATCTGCCAGAGAGCCTACCGGCTGCTGGTGGACGAGATCGGCTTTCCGGCGGAAGACATCATCTTCGATCCCAACATCTTCGCCATTGCCACCGGCATCGAGGAGCACGACAACTACGCGGTGGATTTCATCGATGCCACGCGCTGGATCCGCGAGCACCTTCCCTATGCCCTGGTCTCGGGAGGGGTTTCCAACGTCTCCTTCTCCTTTCGCGGCAACAACCCGGTGCGCGAGGCGATCCATTCGGTATTTCTCTACCACGCCATCCGCGCGGGACTGAGCATGGGCATCGTCAACGCCGGCCAGCTGGCGGTCTACGATGACCTGCCGGAGGAGCTGCGCGAGGCGGTCGAGGACGTGGTGCTCAATCGCCGCAGCGACAGCACCGAGCGACTGGTGGACCTCGCCGACAAGTACAAGGGCGATGGTTCGGGGCCGGCCAGGAAGGAGGACCTGGAATGGCGCTCCTGGCCGGTCAACCAGCGCATCCAACATGCCCTGGTCAAGGGGGTGACGGTCTACATCGTGGAGGATACCGAGGAGGCACGCACCGCCGCGACCCGCCCCATCGAAGTGATCGAAGGGCCGCTGATGGACGGCATGAATGTGGTGGGCGATCTGTTCGGCGCCGGCAAGATGTTCCTGCCCCAGGTGGTCAAGTCGGCCCGGGTCATGAAGCAGGCGGTGGCCTATCTGATTCCCTATATCGAAGCGGAGAAGAGCGAGCTTACTCAGGCCAAGGGGAAGATCGTCATGGCCACGGTGAAGGGCGACGTTCACGATATCGGCAAGAACATCGTTGGCGTGGTCCTGCAGTGCAATAACTACGAGGTGATCGACCTCGGTGTGATGGTGCCCGCGGAGAAGATCCTGCAGACCGCCCGGGAGGTCAACGCCGACATCATCGGCCTCTCCGGCCTGATCACACCGTCGCTGGACGAGATGGTCCACGTGGCCAGGGAGATGCAGCGCCAGGGCTTCCATCTGCCGCTGCTGATCGGGGGGGCCACCACCTCCAAGGCGCATACCGCGGTCAAGATCGAGCCCGGCTACGAGCATCCGGTGATCTATGTCACCGATGCTTCCCGCGCCGTGGGCGTGGCCGGCAAGCTGCTCTCTCCCAGCCTCAAGGAGGCCTATGTGGCGGAGATTCGCGGCGAGTATGAGCAGGTCCGGGAGCGCAACGCCAGGCGGCGGCCCAAGGCCGCCGACCTCAGCTATGCCGAGGCCCGTGCGCGCAAGTTTGTCATCGACTGGACGAGCTATACCCCGCCGCGGCCGGCCATCACGGGCCTCCAGGTGTTCGAGGATTACGACCTCGCCGAACTCGTCGAGCGCATCGACTGGACGCCCTTCTTCATGAGCTGGCAGCTGGCGGGCAAGTATCCGAAGATCCTCGATGACAAGGTGGTCGGGGAGGCGGCACGCAACCTCTTCCGCGACGCCCAGGCGATGCTCGCCAAGCTGATCGACGAGAAGCGGGTGCAGGCACGCGGCGTCGTCGGCATCTGGCCGGCCAACAGCGTCGACGACGACGTCATCGAGGTCTACGCCGACGAGTCGCGACAGGAAGTGATCGAACGACTGCACCACATCCGCCAGCAGTCGACGAAGAATCGCGACGGGGTCTGCTACAGCCTGGCCGATTTCATCGCGCCCAAGGAGAGCGGCAAGCCCGACTGGATCGGCGGCTTTGCGGTCACCGCTGGCCACGGCGTCGAGGAGCTGGCCGATCACTACAAGGCCGCCGGCGACGACTACAACGCTATCCTCGTTCAGGCCCTTACCGACCGCCTCGCCGAGGCCTTCGCCGAGCGCATGCACGAGCGGGTACGCAAGGAGTCCTGGGGCTATGTGCCGGAAGAGTCCCTGGACAACGACGCGCTGATCGCCGAGAAATATCAGGGCATCCGCCCTGCACCCGGTTACCCGGCCTGCCCGGACCACACCGAGAAGGCCACCCTGTTCCGGCTGCTTGACGCCGAGACCAACAGCGGCCTGACCCTCACCGAGAGCTTTGCCATGTGGCCGGCGGCGGCGGTGGCCGGATGGTTCTTCTCGCATCCACAGTCGAAGTACTTCGCCACCGGCAAGATCACCCGGGACCAGGTCGAGGCGCTGGCAGAGCGCAAGGGCATGGCGCTAGAGGAGATGGAGCGCTGGCTCTCGCCAGTACTCTCCTACGACCCGGCCTGACCGACCTCGCCAGAGGGCTCGCCCTGCGGGCCCTGACTCGATGGACGCCCATGCTGCTGCCCGACCCCATTCGACGCCAGACGATCCTGCGTCTCGCCCTGCCGATCATCGCCGGCATGCTTTCCCAGAGCCTGATCAACCTGATCGATGCCGCCATGGTGGGGTCCCTGGGCGAGGTGCCACTGGCCGGCGTCGGCATTGGCGGCTATGCGATGTTCCTGATCACCGCCCTGGTGTTCGGGCTCTCCTCCGGCGTCCAGGCCCAGACTGCTCGGCGCCACGGCGAGGAAGCCTGGGATCGGCGTGCCGTGCCGTTGAACGCGGGCCTGGTGATCGCCGTCATCTCGTCACTGCCCATCACGGCGCTCTGCCTGTGGCAGGCGCCCCGCCTGCTGGCGCTGATCAATCAGGATCCCGCGGTGAACACGGTGGCAGTGGAGTACTTTCGCTGGCGGGTGCTGTCCCTGGTAGCCGTGGCGATGATCTTCTGTTTCCGCGGGTACTGGAACGGCATCCAGCAGACCGGCATCTACCTGCGCATCATCCTGGCGATGCATGCCATCAACGTGGCGGCCAGCCTGGTGCTGATCTTCGGCTACCTGGGACTGCCCGCCATGGGGGCGGCTGGCGCCGGTGCCGGCACCAGCCTGTCGCTGTTTTCCGGTCTCGCCATCTGGGCGGTGCTTAGCGCTCGTCATGCCGCCGCCAGCGGCTTTCTCGGTGGCTTCCCGAGGCGGCTTACCTTCGCTACCACCCTCCGCCTGGCCACGCCTCATTCCTTCCAGCAATTGTGGTTCGCCGCCGGCTACGCCGTACTGTTCTGGATTCTCGGCCAGATCGATACCTCGAGCGTCGCCGTGGGTCACGTGCTGGTCAACCTCTCGCTGCTGTTAATTCTGCCAGGCGTGGGGTTGGGCATGGCGGCGATGAGCCTGGTCGGTCAGGCGCTGGGACGGGAGGCCCCCGGCGATGCCCATCGCTGGGGCTGGGAGGTGGTTCATCTGGCCTGGCTCTGCCTGGCGGCCCTGGCGCTGCCCATGGCGCTGTTTCCCGAGGCGGTGCTGGGGATCTTCCTTCACGACCCGGCGCTCGTCGACCTGGGCCGGGTGCCCCTGCGACTCACGGCGCTGATGATCGTGCTGGATGCTACTGCACTGGTGTTAGCCCAGGCGCTGCTCGGTGCCGGTGCCAATCGCACTGTGATGACCACGACACTGAGCCTGCAATGGCTGGTGTTCCTGCCGCTGGCCTGGTGGATCGGCGTAGGCCTGGAGCAGGGATTGCTCGGCATCTGGTGGGCCCAACTCGGCTATCGCTGCCTCAACTCCGCCTGGTTTGCCATCATCTGGCAGCGACGCCGCTGGCTGCGCCTTCAAGTGTGACTCGCGCCCCCCAGCAAAGGCTGGTAATTACTTTTTGCATAAAAACTATAAGCATTTATTCTTTCCAAGAATAAAGCGCGGCGGGTATGGTGCCCCTACAGGAACCGCCACCCTTCACTGCAGCAGGAACGGCTGAATGTACCGCTACGACATCCACGACCAGACCCTCGTCAATGAACGCGTCGACCAGTTCCGCGACCAGATGGAGCGCTATCTGGCCGGCCGGATCAGCGAGGAGGAGTTCCTTCCGCTACGCGTGCAGAACGGGCTCTACGTCCAGCGTCACGCCCCCATGCTGCGTATCGCCATCCCCTACGGCATGCTGACCTCCCGTCAGCTGCACAAACTTGGCGATCTGGCCCGGGACTACGACCGCGGCTACGGCCATTTCACCACCCGCACCAACCTACAGCTGAACTGGCCGAAACTCGAGACCGTGCCGGACATGCTGGAGGAGCTTGCCAGCGTGCAGATGCACGCGATTCAGACCAGCGGCAACGACATCCGCAATACCACCACTGACCAGTTCGCCGGCGTGGCCGATGACGAAGAGGTCGACCCGCGGCCCTGGTGCGAACTGATCCGCCAGTGGTCGACCTTCCACCCGGAGTTCGCCTACCTGCCGCGCAAGTTCAAGATTGCCGTGACCGGCGCCACCGAGGATCGCGCGGCCATCCAGGTTCACGACGTAGGTCTGCGCCTGTGGCGCGACAACCATGGCGAGGTGCGGGTCAAGGTGTTGGCCGGCGGCGGCCTGGGCCGAACGCCGATGATCGGCGATGTGGTCCGTGAAGACCTGCCCTGGCGGCACCTGCTGACCTCCCTGGAAGCCCTGGTGCGAGTCTATAACCAGTTCGGCCGCCGCGATAACAAGTTCAAGGCGCGCATCAAGATCCTGGTCAAGGCGTTGGGTATCGAGGAGTTCCGTCGTCGGGTTGACGCCGAGTGGGCCCACCTCAAGGACGGCCCCCAGACGCTGACAACGGAGACCGTCGATGCAGTCGCCGGTCACTTCGTCGATCCCGAACGGCGCGCGGTAGACGAAGCGGCCATTGCCGAGTTCGAACGCCTGCGAGTCGAGGAGCGCGCCTTCGCCCGCTTCGTCACCAACAATGTCTCTGGTCATAAGGTGCCCGGCTACAAGGCGGTAACCCTGTCGTTGAAGCGCGCCAGTCAGTCACCGGGCGACGTCACCTGGGAGCAGATGCACCAGATCGCCGATCTTGCCGACGAATACAGCTTCGGCGAACTGCGTGTCACCCACGAACAGAATCTGGTGCTCTCCGACGTCCCCGTCGATCGCCTGCACGAGCTGTGGCAGCGCCTCGAAGAGATCGGCCTGGCCAACCCCACCGTGGGCACCCTGGCCGACCTGATCTGCTGCCCCGGCGGCGACTACTGCGCCCTGGCCAATGCCAAGTCGATCCCCGTCGCCCACGCCATTCAGGAGCGCTTCGAGGATCTCGATTTCCTCTACGACCTGGGGCCGCTGGAGCTCAACATCTCGGGCTGCATGAACGCCTGCGGTCACCACCACGTGGGACACATCGGTATCCTCGGCGTCGACAAGAAGGGCGAGGAGTGGTACCAGATTTCGCTCGGCGGCGCCCAGGGCAATACCGCTTCCCTGGGCAAGATCCTCGGTCCTTCATTCAGCCGCGAGAGCGTACCTGAGGTGATCGACAAGGTGCTTCAGGTTTACGTCGGCGAGCGCAGCGACGGCGAGACCTTCCTCGACACCTACCGCCGTATCGGCCTCAAACCCTTCAAGGAGCGGGTCTATGCCTGATCAAGCCCCCACCACAGGTTCTGAATCACGTCCCTACCTCTTTCGCGGCCAGCCGGCCGCGGACGACTGGACTCTGGTTCGTGACGGCGAGGCGCCTGCCGGTGCCGCCGCCATCGTGCCCCTCGCCGACTGGCTCGAGGCCGAACCGGGGGAGCCCCTGGCGCCCTGGCTACCCGCCGACACCGAGCTGACCGATGGGCTGGCCATACGACTCGCCGAGGCGCCGCTGATCGCCATCGATTTTCCGAAATTTACCGATGGGCGCGGCTACAGCCTCGCCCGCCTGCTGCGCGAGCGGCACGCTTTCCGCGGCGAGATCCGCGCGGTGGGCGATGTGCTGGTGGATCAGCTCTATTTCATGACCCGTTGCGGCTTCGACGGCCTCGCGCTGCGCGAGGATCAGTGGCTGGAAGACGCCCGACGCGCCCTGGGTGCCTTCAGCCGCGCCTACCAGCCGGGAGTGGACCAGCCCGAGCCGCTGTTCCGCCGCCGCGAGCGTGAGTGGGCTCAGGCCCGC
>PWIZ01000335.1 GCA_003560175.1 Halomonas sp.
GAATCTCCTCCTCGATCTCCTCCAGGGTCTCCACGCAGTCGGAAGAGAACGCCGGCGAGATCACCGCGATGTGCTTCTTGCCCTGCCGGGCCAGGTCCGCCACATGCTCCACGGTGGCCGGCCCCACCCACTCCTCGGGCCCGAACTTGGACTGGAAGGCGGTCTGGATCGCCTCCGTCTCCCAGCCCAGCGTTTCGCGCAGCAGTCGCGTCGTCTTCTGGCACTGGCAGTGGTAAGGGTCTCCCTCCAGCAGATAGCGCTTGGGCACGCCATGGTAGGAAGCGACCAGCACCTCCGGCGGCGTCGCGGCGGCCGTATAGGCCTCGCGGACCGTGTTGGCCAGTGCCTCGATATACTGAGGATGATCGAAGTAGGCCGGCACGGTCCGCAGGGCGGGCTGCCACTTCAGCGTCATCAGGGTGCGGAACGCCTGGTCGTTGGCGGTGGCAGTAGTCGGTGAGGCGTACTGCGGATAGAGCGGGAAAAACAGGATCTTCTCGCAGCCAGCCGCCTGCATGCGCTTGATCACGCTGTCGGTGGAGGGATTGCCGTAGCGCATGCAGAAGTCGACCATCACCTGGTCGCCGTACATCCCCTGTAAACCCTCTGCCACCCTGCGGGTCTGTTCTCGGGTGGTGGTCAGCAGCGGGCTCTCGTCCTTCTCGGTGTTCCAGATACTGCGATAGGCCTCGCCGGATTTGAAGGGCCTCCGTGACAGGATGATCAGCTGCAGCAGGGGTTGCCACTTCCAGTCGGCATAGTCGACCACTCGCTTGTCGGAAAGGAACTCGCTCAAATAGCGGCGCATCGACCAGTAGTCGGTGGCATCCGGCGTGCCCAGATTGGCCAGCAGCACGCCCACTCGCGCACGCGGTACTGGCGGATGATCGCTCTCCGCGTGGGCCAGGCGGCCGCTACCGGGACAGTCCATGTCGGGGTTGGCCGAGTCCGTGGTCGCGTTGGTCATGGGTTGGCTCCTTGGTCGATGCGCACTGGGTTTGGATAAGATCGGCACCCAGTGTATCAGGCCCTCGCGGCGGCAGGCATTAAGTTGTACCATCTACCAACCTTGTACAACTTGAGGCAACCCCATGCCCCGCCCACTGGTGTTGGTACTCGGCGATCAGCTCACATCCGATCTGGCCAGCCTGCGCGACCTGCCCGACGAGGCCGTGGTGGCGCTCTGCGAGGTGGTCGCGGAGGGCACCTATGTGCCCCACCATCCCCAGAAGATCGCCATGATACTGGCGGCCATGCGGCACTTCGCCCAGGAACTCCGCGAGCGAGGCTACCGGGTTCACTACAGCGCCCTGGACGACATCGACAATGCCCAGGCGCTGATCCCGGAAGCGGAACGTCTGGCTACCCTCTACGGCTGCGACGAGATCCGTACCGTGCGTCCCGGGGAGTGGCGCCTATGGCATGACATCCAGTCACGGGGTAAGGCTACCCTGCCCTGGCGGCTGCTCGAGGACGACCGCTTCTTTACCACACCGGACGACTTCGCCGCCTGGGCGCGCGACCGCAAGTCGCTGCGCCTGGAGTACTTCTATCGAGAGCGGCGTCGCGGCACCGGCCTGCTGATGGAGGGTGACGCCCCCGCCGGTGGCAAGTGGAATTACGACCACGACAACCGCAAGCCACTGCCGGCCGATCTAACGGTTCCCGAGCCACCACGCCATAGCCGCGACACGACCACCAAGACGGTACTCGCGCTGGTCGCCGAGCACTTCGGCGACCACTTCGGCAGCCTCGAGGGCTTCCACTGGCCGGTGACGCGACGCCAGGCGCTGGTGGATCTTCGCCACTTCCTCGACCACCTGCTGCCCGACTTCGGCCGCTATCAGGATGCCATCAGCGACAGCGAACCCTTCCTGTTTCACTCGCGGCTAGCCCCAGCGCTTAACCTGGGACTGCTCTCGCCCCGAGAGCTGTGCGAAAGTGCCGAGCGCGAGTATCTCGAGGGGCGTGCCCCACTCAATGCGGTGGAGGGGTTTATCCGCCAGATACTGGGCTGGCGGGAGTATGTCCGCGGCCTCTACTGGACGCAGATGCCCGACTACAAGCGCGGCAATGCCCTGGGCGCCAGCCAGCCGCTTCCCGCCTGCTACTGGAGTGGCGACACCGAGCTGCGCTGTCTACAGCGCGCCATCGAGATGACCCGCGACAACGCCTATGCCCATCACATCCAGCGGCTGATGATCACCGGCAACTTCGCCCTGCTCTGCGACGTCTCCCCCGAGGCCCTGGGCGACTGGTACCTGGCGGTCTACGCCGATGCCTGCGAGTGGGTAGAGCTGCCCAACGTGCTGGGCATGGTGCTGCATGCCGATGGCGGCCTGATGGGTTCCAAGCCCTACTGCGCCTCGGGCAAGTACGTCGATCGCATGTCCGACCACTGCCGGCACTGCCGCTTCGATCCGAAGCAGGTCACCGGCGAGGGCGCCTGTCCGCTCAACAGCCTTTACTGGCACTTCCTGGAACGTCATGCCGAGGCGCTGTCTACCAACCCGCGCATGAAGCTGATCTATGGGTCGCTTGCCAGAATGACCGACCAGAAGCGAACGGCTATCCGCGACCAGGCCGAACGCTTTCTTACCAGCCTGCCGCGCACAACGGCCTGGCACGATGACGGTCAGGAGCAGCGCGGTGTCCATCTGGCCGGTTACCGCGAGGAGGCCCCATGAGTCGACGCGATACCCTGCATGCCCGCAACCCGGTGACGCTCTACCACGACGGTCACTGTCCGCTGTGCCAGCGGGAAGTGGCTTGGCTCGCCCAGCACCCCCGCCGTGAGCGGGTAGCGCTGGTGGATATCCAGGCGGAAGACTTCGACGCCGAGGCGCTGGGGAAAACATTCGCGGCAATGATGGGGAAGCTTCACCTGGCCGACGCGAAGGGACACTGGTTTATCGGAATGGATGCCAGCCGCGCGCTCTATGCCGTGCTCGGCTATCGGCGACTGGTATGGTTGAGCTGCCTACCGGGGATCGCGCCGCTGATGGATGCGGGGTATCGCTGGTTCGCCCGCCGCCGGGTGCGCCTGGGGCGCTGGATGGAGAAGCGGCGGCAGAAGCGGTAGGCGGGAAAAGAAGGTGTGCCACCCACCACAGCGGGGGCTGGATGGACGATCTAGAAGACCAGCGGCATCCGCGAAGACAGCGGGTCATGGTAGTGTGCCTCGCGGCCGATCATCTCGTCATGAGGCACCTGTTGCACCAGATAGGCCCGGTGAATGCCGACGCGCTTGAGCTCCAGATAGACGTCATCCAGTGAGCGAAACAGCACCGGTTTGCCCTGGCGAGTCAGCATATGGCGCTGACCCTCGATGTCTTCCAGCTCTATCTGATAGAAGCGGCTGCCGGCATGGCCGATGACGCGAATCTCGTAGTTGTCGCGATGGGCCGCGAAGGCCTTGAGGTCCTTGAATTCCATGGTTCCCTCCGGGGGGGTCTTGTGATTGCGCTGCAGCCAAGTCTGGCGTCATCAGATGACGCCGCGGTGACAATACAGCGATCAAACTCGGACCATCGATACGCCGGAGGGTTCCGCAAGTCACTGATAGCTTGAGGGATCGATAGCCTTGCCCAGGGAGTTGCGATCGATCCACTTGCCCGCCTTGGTCTCCTTGTAACGGAATACCACCAGATCACCCACCTGCACCGGCAGTTCGGCCTCCTCGGTCTGGTAGCTGTAGGCTTCATCCTCCACCATGAGCTGGTAACGGTAGAGGTCGGGCATGCCCAGCCACTCCTTGAAGGGGCCTTCCCGCTCCAGGGATTGAAGCTCACCACGCGCCTGAAGCTTTGGAGTGCGCTGCCGATTGCCGCGCCGAAATCCACCTGCCATGCTGCCTCCTCTGATCTGTTCTCTCTGCCCTGTTCCCGGGGGTGGGCATTATACGGCCCTGCCCGCTGGGCTCAAGCCGGACGGTTTGCCGAAGACAGCGCCCTAACCGCCGAAGGTGTCACCGTAGCTGTCCGGCGCCAGGTCTTCGAAGCGGGTGTACTTGCCGATAAAGGCCATGTGTACCGTGCCAATGGGGCCATTACGCTGCTTCCCGATAATCAGCTCGGCCAGACCCTGGTTGTCGGGGTTGTCCGGATTGTAGACCTCGTCGCGGTAGACGAAGGCGATGACATCGGCATCCTGCTCAATGGCGCCACTCTCACGAAGATCCGACATCACCGGGCGCTTGTTGGGTCGCTGCTCCAGCGAACGGTTCAGCTGGGATAACGCCACCACCGGGCAGCCGAACTCCTTGGCCATGCCCTTCAGTGAGCGGGATATTTCGGAGATCTCCCCGGTGCGGTTCTCGGAGAAGCCCGGGATCTGCATCAGCTGCAGGTAGTCGATCATGATCAGGCCGACGTTGCCATGCTCGCGCACCAGCCGCCGAACTCGCGAGCGCATCTCGTTGGGCGACAGCGCTGCGGTATCGTCGATGAACAGGTGCTTGTCCTTGAGCAGGTTGACCGCCGAGGTAAGCCGCGGCCAGTCCTCGTCCTCCAGCTGGCCGGTACGGACCCGGGTCTGGTCGATGCGACCCAGCGACGACAGCATGCGTAGCATCAGCGACTCGGAGGGCATCTCCATGGAGAACACCATCACCGGCTTGTCGCTGGAAATCACCGCGTGCTCCACCACGTTCATGGCGAAGGTGGTCTTGCCCATCGAGGGGCGTCCCGCAATGATCACCAGATCCGATGGCTGCAGCCCCGTGGTCATCTCATCCAAGTCACGAAACCCGGTGGAGAGCCCGGTCATCTCCCCCTGCATGTTGAAGAGCTCATCGATGCGGTCTACCGCCTTGGCCAGCAGCTCGCTCATGCCGATGGGACCACCCGACTTGGGGCGTTCCTCGCTAATCTGGAACACCAGGCGCTCGGCCTCATCGACCAACTCGTCCGCCGGTCGCCCTTGGGGACTGAAGGCGCCGTCGGCAATCTGACTGGCGGCACGGATCAGCTTGCGCAGGGTGGCCCGCTCGCGGACGATGTCGGCGTAGGCGCGAATATTGCTGGCAGAAGGCGTGTTGCGGGCCAGCTCGGCCAGAGTGGCCAGACCGCCGACGGTATCGAGCTGGTCGCGGCCCTCAAGCGCCTCGGAGAGGGTCACCACGTCCAGCGGCCGCCCTCCCTCGGCGAGCCCCGCCATAACGTTGAAGATCAGCCGATGCTCATAGCGATAGAAGTCGTCGGACACCAGGCGATCGGCGACATTGTCCCACGCCTGATTGTCGAGCATCAGGCCGCCCAGCACCGATTGCTCCGCCTCCAGCGAGTGGGGCGGCACCTTGAGGGCGGCGGTTTCCTTGTCGTGCACGAGCATTTCTGGCATCGCGATGGTTCACCCTAGGCATAACGGGGGAGGACATTCTACCCCAGACAGTCGGCGGGCCCCATGCCAGGGTCACCGATGTCCAGACGTGACGAGGGGCGCAGGGATTTCTCCCTGCGCCCCTCGTCAGGCGATGGCCGGGACTTACTCGGCCACGACCACCACACGCACGGTGGCATCGACTTCCGCATGCAGTTGCAGGTGGATGTCGTACTCGCCGGTGGCACGGATCGGACCTTCCGGCATCTTCACTTCGCTCTTGGCCACGTCGAAGCCGGCAGAGGCGATGGCTTCGGCCAGGTCGCGGGGGCCGATGGAGCCAAACAGCTTGCCCTCATCGCCGGCCTTGGAGACCAGGGAGAGTTCGATCTCGTTGAGCTGGGCAGCACGCGCCTCGGCCTCGGCCTTGCGCTCGGCGGCCTGGGCCTCGAGCTCGGCGCGCTGGGCCTGGAAGGCCTCGATGTTTTCTTTGGAAGCCGGTACGGCGAGGCCGTAGGGCATCAGGTAGTTGCGACCATAGCCGGGCTTGACGGTCACCTGGTCACCCAGGCCGCCGAGCTTACCGATATTGTCGAGCAGAATGACATCCATCTCGTTAACCTCTATGTCAGTTGCGGCTGGCCACACGTCCGCGGAAATCCGCGAAGACGTCGATGAAGGCCAGCAGCAGCACAATCAGAATCATGGGCCAGGTGGTGATCAGCAGCACATAGAAGACGACCAGCCACAGCCCGTTCATCCCTTTCAATCCGATGTAACCATGCACCAGCGCGATGCCAGCGACCAGCAGCGGAATCCACAGCAGCATACCCAGGACGGGTAGGCCCAGCACCGCACCGACCACTCCGAGGACCACCAGCACGGCCAGCTCCCGTGGCGTCAGGCGCAGGGCGTGAAACTCCTCCCGGAAGCCGCCGGGGTTGTAGAGCCCCGCCTGCCAGCTGCGCGCGAGCGCCAGGCAGGCCACCGCGGCAATCAGCACGACCAGCCCGGTGATCCCCCCGATCAGCACACCGGCCAGCTGCTCGGTATCGAGCCCCTGGCTGGCCAACTCGCTGAGCAGGCGCTCCACTTCGGGCGAGCCCTGGCGCAGCTGCTCCAGCATCGGGCCGGCCCCACCAGGCGGCAGGAAGACGCCGAGTTGAATCATGCCGGCACCGACCAGGACGCCGATGATCAACGCTTCGCCCCAGCGCATGCGGGAACGCAGCACGATCGCCATCAATGTGACCAGCAGTACACTGGTCAAGGGAATGACGTCGCCCTGGGCCCACCACCAGCCGGCCGGCACCCCGGCAGCCACGATCACTGGTAACGCCGCCGTGAAACCACGGCGTAGGGTGACCAGTGCGGCAATGGCGGCCCCCAGCCAGAACAGCCAGGGGATGAGCGTGGAGAGGGCTGCCCCGCCGACGGCGTAGGGTGTGCCCCGCATCATCCAGCGGGCAATCGCGAGCATCACGCCAGGCGCTTACTGGTGGCTATCGGTGTAGGGCAGCAGGGCCAGGTAGCGGGCGCGCTTGACAGCGGTGGCCAGCTGGCGCTGATAGCGAGCCTTGGTACCAGTGATGCGGCTGGGAACGATCTTGCCGGTCTCGGTAACGTAGGCCTTGAGAGTGTCCAGATCCTTGTAGTCGATCTGTTTCACGCCTTCGGCGGTGAAGCGGCAGAACTTACGGCGGCGGAAAAAGCGTGCCATGTGAAGACTCCTTCAGACGTGCGATGGGTGAGATCAGGCAGTTTCGGCGCGGGGCTTCTCATCACGATCGTCACGATCGTCGCGACGCGCGCGCCTCTCTTCCACCGGCTTCATCATCGGGGAAGCTTCAGTGACCGCTTCCTTGCAGCGAACCACCAGGCTACGAATGATGGCGTCGTTGAAGCGGAAGATATTCTCGACCTCGTCAAGAGTCTCGCCTTCGCACTCGACGTTCATCAGCACATAGTGAGCCTTGTGGATCTTGTTGATCGGATAGGCCAGGTGACGACGGCCCCAATCTTCGAGACGATGCACGGTACCGCCGTTTTCGGTGACGAGGTTAGTGTAGCGCTCGACCATGGCCGGGACCTGCTCGCTCTGGTCCGGGTGGACCATGAACACGATTTCGTAATGACGCATGAAATCTCCTTGCGGTTTGGCAGCTTCCGTGGGAGATCAGGGCTCCGGGGAAGCAAGGAGGTGATATTGGAAAAACACGAGTACCCGCTCGAAGAACGTGCGGGCGATGGCATTCTAGTGAGTGACGGCGGCGATAGCAAGCCGGGCTCCGCAACTGCCGCAAAGTCCGGTCTCGTCAACGCCTTTGCCAACGCCCTTGCCGGCACCCGTAGCCGCCGCGCCATAATTGACAAAATAGCTTAAAATCTATATTTTAATAGGCATAGTTTATGGATCGCCTCGGGCATGGCTGCACCGCCCTGCCCGGAACGAGATGGCCAAATCGCGCCTCTCGTCATCCTGACGCTGCCGCGCCCTCTCTACTCTATTCGCCCGGAAAACAACACCGGGCTCAGCGGCAAGCTGCCTCCCATCAAGACCCGCGCCCTTCATCCCCACCGGCGCCATCCCTCCAGGGGGTGACAGATCACCGGCCCCAGGCCGGATCAGGCTGCTTGCGTCACCGCCCTCGGGCGGACATGGGGCATCCATGCCATCTGCCACCCCGATGCCTGGAAGGACGCTTGTACGGAACGCGTCCTTCCAGGCATCATTCACGGAGCCCTTCATGACCAAACGCGTTGCCATCATAGGCGCAGGCCCCAGCGGCCTGGCACAGCTGCGAGCCTTCCAATCCGCTTTCGACAAGGGCGCAGAGCCTGTCGAA
>PWIZ01000058.1 GCA_003560175.1 Halomonas sp.
GACGCATATGTGGCCGACAGATTACTGATATTGAGGGTAGTCCCTTGAATGATATGGCGAAGAACTTGATTCTGTGGTTGGTCATCGCGGCAGTGCTGCTGACGGTGTTCAACAACTTCAGCGTCGACAGCTCACCCCAGTCGATGAACTATTCCCAGTTCGTCCAGCAGGTGCAGAACCAGCAGGTGCGCAGTGTCACCATCGACGGTTACAAGATCAGCGGTGAGCGCACCGATGGCTCATCGTTCCAGACCATCCGTCCTGCGGCGGAAGACCCCAAGCTGATCGATGACCTGCTCTCCAACAGTGTCACCGTGGTGGGCAAGGAGCCGGAGCAGCAGAGTCTGTGGACCCGGCTGCTGATCGCTAGCTTCCCGATCCTGTTGATCCTGGCGATCTTCATGTTCTTCATGCGCCAGATGCAGGGTGGCGGAGCCGGCAAGGGTGGCCCGATGAGCTTCGGCAAGTCCAAGGCCAAGCTGCTCTCTCAGGATCAGATCAAGACGACCTTTGCCGACGTGGCGGGCTGTGACGAGGCCAAGGAGGAGGTCGAGGAGCTGGTCGACTTCCTGCGCGACCCCACCAAGTTCCAGCGTCTGGGCGGCACCATCCCCCGCGGTGTGCTGATGGTGGGCCCGCCGGGCACCGGCAAGACCCTGCTGGCGAAATCCATCGCCGGTGAGGCCAAGGTGCCATTCTTCTCGATCTCTGGCTCCGACTTCGTCGAGATGTTTGTCGGTGTGGGCGCCTCCCGCGTTCGCGACATGTTCGAGCAGGCCAAGAAGCAGGCGCCCTGCATCATCTTCATCGATGAGATCGACGCCGTGGGCCGCTCGCGCGGGGTCGGCATGGGCGGCGGCAACGACGAGCGCGAGCAGACCCTCAACCAGCTGCTGGTAGAGATGGACGGCTTCGAGGCCAACGAGGGCGTCATCGTCATCGCCGCCACCAACCGCCCCGACGTGCTGGACCCGGCGCTGATGCGCCCGGGCCGCTTCGACCGCCAGGTGGTGGTACCGCTGCCCGATATCCGCGGTCGCGAGCACATCCTGAATGTGCACCTGCGCAAGGTGCCGCTGGCCGACGACGTCAAGCCGACGCTGATCGCCCGCGGCACCCCGGGCTTCTCCGGCGCCGACCTGGCCAACCTGGTCAACGAGGGGGCGCTGTTCGCCGCGCGTCGCAACAAGCGCCTGGTAGGCATGGATGAGCTCGAGCTGGCCAAGGACAAGATCATGATGGGCGCCGAGCGCCGCTCCATGGTCATGACCGAGAAGGAGAAGCTCAATACTGCCTACCACGAGTCGGGCCACGCCATCATCGGGCTGGTGATGCCGGAGCACGACCCGGTCTACAAGGTGACCATCATTCCCCGCGGTCGCGCCCTGGGGGTGACCATGTTCCTGCCCGAGCAGGATCGTTACAGCCTGTCGCGCCAGCAGATCATCAGCCAGATCTGCTCGCTGTTCGGTGGCCGCCTCGCCGAGGAGATGACCCTGGGCCCCAACGGTGTCACGACCGGGGCCTCGAACGACATCAAGCGTGCCACCGAGCTGGCTCACAACATGGTGGCCAAGTGGGGGCTCTCCGAGGAAATGGGCCCGATCATGTACGATGAGGACGAGTCGCATCAGTTCATGGGCGGCCCCGGCCAGGGCGGCAAGCTTAAGTCCGGCGAGACCATCTCTCGGCTCGACAAGGAAGTGCGCAAGGTCATCGACGGCTGCTACGAGCAGGCTCGTGAGATCCTCGAGCAGAATCGCGACAAGCTCGATGCGATGGCCGAGGCGTTGATGAAGTATGAGACTATCGACTCTACCCAGCTCAGGGATATCATGGAGGGTCGTGACCCGCGCCCCCCCGAGGGCTGGGATGATCCGGGTGGCGGCGCCGCTACGGGCGGAGACACCCGCGCCGAAGCGGAGTCCGCCCGCGACGAGCCGGAGCAGGTCGACGGCGACGAGGAGGGCGACGACGAGCCGCGTCGCCGGCCCTCCGATCCGCTAGGAGGACCGGCCGGCTCCTGAGTCAGCGCCGTCCCGTCAGGCAGGCGCCCCCACCGGGGGCGCTTTTGCCATTCTGGCCACACCCTTTTCGACAAGCTAACCGAGCGATGATGAACCCGACTCCTGCCCCCCTGATCTGCGGACGCCACCGGCTCGACCTCTCCTATCCCCGTGTTATGGGGATCCTTAACGTTACCCCCGACTCCTTCTCCGACGGCGGCCGTCATGTGGCTCTGGAGGATGCGCTGCGCCATGCCGAGCGCATGCTGGCCGAGGGGGCGGCGATCATCGACGTGGGCGGTGAGTCGACCCGGCCGGGCGCCGATGAGGTTTCCCCTCAGCAGGAGCTCGATCGGGTGGCGCCGGTAGTGGAGGCGCTGGTGCGCGAGCTGGATGCCCTGGTCTCGGTGGACACCAGCTGCCCCCAGGTAATGCGCGAGAGCGCGGCCCTGGGCGCCGGCATGATCAATGACGTGCGCTCACTGGAGCGGGAGGGGGCCCTGGCCGCGGCCATCGGCACCGGACTGCCGATGTGCCTGATGCACCGCCAGGGGGAGCCCCGCGACATGCAGCAGGCGCCCCGCTATGATGTGCCCATCGAGGAGGCGGTGGCCGACTACCTCGCTGAACGAGTCGCCGCCTGCGAGGCCGGCGGCCTGCGCCGCGAGCGGTTGCTGGTCGACCCCGGCTTCGGCTTCGGCAAGACCGTAGAGCACAATCTGCGCTTGCTCAATCGGCTGGAGCGGCTGGCGGCACTCGAGCTGCCCCTGCTGGTGGGCATGTCGCGCAAGAGCATGATCGGCAAAGTGCTGGAGCGTCCGGTGGAGGAGCGCCTGCCCGGCGGGCTGGCGCTGGCGGCCCTGGCAGTCGAGCGCGGCGCTCGTATCCTGCGCGTCCACGATGTGGCCCCCAACGTGGATGCGGTGAACATGACCTGGGCAGTACTCAAGGAAGGATGCTGATGACACGACGCTATTTTGGCACCGACGGAATCCGCGGTACCGTCGGGGAGCCCCCCATCACGGCCGATTTCATGCTCAAGCTGGGCTGGGCCACCGGTCGCGTGCTGGCCGCGCGCAATGGTGCGCGTCGCCACCTGGTGCTGATCGGCAAGGATACCCGGATCTCCGGCTACATGTTCGAGTCGGCCCTGGAGGCGGGGCTCTCCGCCGCCGGCGTGGACGTGGCCTTGCTGGGCCCCATGCCGACGCCCGGCATTGCCTACCTGACCCGCACCTTTCGTGCCGATGCCGGCATCGTCATCTCGGCGTCACACAACCCCTTCGCCGACAACGGCATCAAGTTCTTCTCCACCGCAGGGGTCAAGCTGGACGACTGCCTCGAATCGGAGATCGAGGCGATGCTCGATGAGCCGCTGACCACGGTAGCGGCAGACAAGCTGGGCAAGGTAGCGCGGATCGATGACGCCGCAGGCCGCTATATCGAGTTCTGCAAGTCCACGGTGCCGGACCGGATCAGCCTCACGGGCCTGAAGGTGGTGCTGGACTGTGCCCATGGCGCCACTTACCACATTGCGCCCAGCGTGTTCCGCGAGCTGGGCGCCGAGGTGAGCCTGATCGGGGCGAGCCCCGACGGCCTCAATATCAACAAGGAGGTCGGTTCCACCCATCCGGCGGCGCTGCGTGCCGCGGTGATTCAGCAGGGCGCCGATCTCGGGGTGGCCTTCGACGGCGACGGCGACCGGGTGCTGCTGGTGGATGCCGACGGCCGCGAGATCGATGGTGACGATATCCTCTATCTGATCGCCCGCGACCGCCACGCTCGCGGCGATCTGGGCGGCGGCGTGGTGGGCACTCTGATGTCCAACTTCGGCCTGGCCGCCGCCTTCGAAGAGATGGGGGTGCCCTTCGAGCGCGCCAAGGTGGGCGACCGCTACGTGATGGAGCGCCTGGCCAGCAAGGGCTGGCAGCTGGGTGGCGAATCCTCGGGGCATATCCTCTGTGGTCATGTGCAGACCACCGGTGACGGTATCGTCTCGGCGCTGCAGGTGCTGGCGATCATGGTGCGCGACGGGAAGCCGCTGCAGCGCCTGCTGGCCGGCCTGGAGAAGGCGCCCCAGGCACTGGTCAATGTCCGGCTCACTCCGGGTAGCGACGCCAGGGCGCTCATGGAGCGGCCGGAACTCCAGGCGTCGGTGGCCGAGGTAGAGGCCGAGCTGGGTGACGAGGGCCGCGTGCTGCTACGCCCTTCCGGCACCGAGCCGTTGATCCGAGTGATGGTCGAGGGCCGTCCCCATCTGGATGTGGACGGTCTGGCGCGGCGTATCGCCGCTGAGGTCGAGGCGCTGCTGGCCTGAGCGGGCCGGTTGTCTTGACAGGGCCTCTCCTATACCATTTCGCACCACCTTGAAAGAGGACAGACGATGCGTACCCCGCTGCTTGCCGGCAACTGGAAGATGAATGGCTCGGCCGATCTGGTCGAGGCGTTCGGTCGTGCCTTTGCCGAGGCCGAGCTGCCGGAGGGGGGCGAGGTCGTGATCTTTCCTCCGTTTCCCTACCTGGATGCGGCGCGGCGTGCCTTCGCCGACACCCCGCTGCGGCTTGGCGCTCAGTCGCTGAACCCGCTGCACTCCGGGGCCCATACCGGCGAGGTCAGCGGCGGTATGCTGTGCGAATTCGGTGTGCGCTATGCCCTGGTGGGTCACTCCGAGCGTCGCCAGCTCTATCGTGAGGGCGACGAGGAGGTTTTCGATCGCCTGCTTGCCGCCCTCAGCGTCGGCCTGACGCCGGTACTCTGCGTGGGCGAGAGCCTCGAGGAGCGCGACGCTGGCCGGACCATGGAGGTGGTGCTGCGTCAGGTGGGGTTCGCCATGTCGCGCCTGGAGCCTGCACAGCGCTCGCGCGTTGTCATTGCCTATGAGCCGGTGTGGGCCATCGGCACCGGTCGCACCGCCACGCCGGAGCAGGCCCAGGAGGTGATGGCCGGCATTCGCCACTACCAGGCCAGTTACAACCGGGAACTGGCCGAAGAGCTGCGACTTCTCTACGGGGGGAGCATGAACGCCGGCAATGCCGCCGAACTGCTCGCCCAGCCCGATATCGACGGCGGCCTGGTGGGCGGTGCCTCACTCAAGGTCGACGACTTCCTAGCCATCTGTCAGTCAGCAGGTTGAATTCATGCAAGTTCCCATTCTTTTGATCCATGTGACGCTCGCCATCGCTCTGGTTGTCCTCGTCCTGCTGCAGCAGGGCAAGGGTGCCGAGGCCGGTGCCGCCTTCGGTGGCGGTGCCTCTCAGACCGTATTCGGTGCCCGCGGTAGCGGGGGCTTTCTTGCCAAGCTGACCGCGGTACTGGCGGCCGCCTTCTTCGCGACTTCCCTGACCCTGGCCTACTTCGCCAGTCAGGCGGGACAAGGGCCGGAAGCCGGGGTTCCCGATTCGCGGCTTATCGAGCAGCAGCGCAGTGTTCCAACCCTTGACGACAGTGCTCGAGGTGTGGATAATGCAGCGCCAGTGCTGGAGGGAAGCGACGACTAGTCGGCTTGGTAGTTTCCAGCATCCCCTGATGCCGAAGTGGTGGAATTGGTAGACACGCTATCTTGAGGGGGTAGTGGCCTTATGGCCGTGCGGGTTCAAGTCCCGCCTTCGGCACCATCTGATTTACCGCAGCGCCTTTGGTGCGCAGGCGGTCCCTCAGAAAGCAGGATTGGCATTAACGATGATATGCCTTGACGAAAGTCCTGGCGAAGTGTAAGATCATCGACCTAGATTGATGCGGGGTGGAGCAGTCTGGTAGCTCGTCGGGCTCATAACCCGAAGGTCATCGGTTCAAATCCGGTCCCCGCTACCATCTTCCGGGCAGGCGCCTTTCGAATTGCAGCCGTTGCGCTAGGGTTCGAAGAGAAGGGGCAGCCAAATTGCCGGAGTGGTCTAAAGGTTTCATGTAAAAGCCCCTTCCTGTGAAGGGGCTTTTTGTTAGCAGCATGCAGGGCGTCAAACGCCCGACGCTGTTTCAGGCAACGCCAATCAGCCACCTGACTTCCCTGTTTACTCCCGGCCAGGTGCCTGATGCAACGGCTGTAGGAGCTATATCTTCGTGGCAATCAAGGATGCTGCACTGCACGCAATGATCGAACCCGTGGTCACCGCCATGGGCTTCGAGCTGTGGGGCATCGACTTTCTATCCCACGGCAAGCACTCCCGTCTGGTGATCTATATCGATCACGAGAATGGCGTCAGCGTCGACGATTGTGCCGACATTAGCCGCCAGGTGAGTGCCATATTCGACGTCGAGGATCCGGTCCGCGGCGAGTATCGCCTCGAGGTCTCCTCTCCGGGGATGGATCGTCCGCTCTACACTCTCGATCAGTTTGACCGCTATCGCGGCCACGATGTGGCGTTGAAGTTGCGGGCGCCCTTCGACGGGCGCCGCAAGTTTCAGGGCCTGCTGGCCGGTGTCGAGGGTGATGAGGTGCTGCTCCAGGTCGAAGGTGAGGAGTACTGCTTTCCGATCGACAGCATCGACCAGGCACAGGTGGTGCCTCGGTTCGATGACCAGGTGCGATGACTGGGTTTGATAAACAACAGGTCTGATGGTCAGGTTTTGTGATCACGGTTGATGACCAGGCCACCGGTCGGAACGGCTGGGTGAGCATGAGGCTCGAGGACAGGTTTTCTGGCGAGGCAATGGCATGAGCAAAGAGATTCTGGCGGTCGTTGAAACGATCTCCAACGAAAAGGGAGTTCCCCGCGAGGTGATCTTCGAGGCCGTCGAGGCGGCCCTGGCCGGCGCGTCCCGCAAGCGTTTCGAGGACGAGGAAGCCAGCGTTCGGGTGCATATCGATCGTCGCACCGGTGATTACGAGACCTTCCGCCGCTGGACGGTGGTAGAAGACGACGACTTCGACGGCCCCGATCACGAGATCAAGCTCACCTACGCCGAGCGTCGCGACCCGCCTCTGGCGCTGGGTGACGTGGTCGAGGAGAAGATCGATAACGCCGACTTCGGCCGGATCGCCGCCCAGACCGCCAAGCAGGTCATCGTGCAGAAGGTGCGCGAGGCCGAGCGTGCCGAAGTGGTGCGCCTCTACGCCGATCGCGAGGGCGAGCTGGTTGCCGGCATCGTCAAGAAGACCACCCGCGACGGGTTGATCATCGACCTGGGCGAAAATGCCGAGGCCTTTCTACCCCGCGGCGAGATGATTCCCGGCGAGCGCTACCGCATGAACGAGCGGGTCCGCGCACTGCTGGTCAAGGTGGATCCCGAGGCGCGTGGCGCCCAGCTGATTCTCTCGCGTACCTGTCCGGAGCTGATCATCGAGCTGTTCAGTATCGAGGTCCCGGAGATCGCCGAGCAGCTTATCGAGATCAAGGGCGCCGCCCGTGATCCCGGTTCGCGAGCTAAGATCGCGGTCAAGACCAACGATCGGCGCATCGATCCGGTGGGCGCCTGCGTGGGCATGCGTGGTTCGCGTGTGCAGGCGGTCTCTTCCGAGCTGCAGAACGAGCGCGTTGACATCGTGCTCTGGGACGACAACCCCGCCCAGCTGGTGATCAACGCCATGGCGCCGGCGGATGTCGCTTCTATTCTCGTCGACGAGGACGCCCACGCCATGGATGTGGCGGTCGCCGAGGACAATCTGGCCCAGGCCATCGGTCGCAGCGGTCAGAACGTGCGCTTGGCCTCCGAGCTCACCGGGTGGCGGATCAACGTCATGACCGAGGGCGATGCCGAGGCCAAGCGCGACCAGGAGGTCGACAGCCTGGTCGAGCACTTCATCCAGCACCTGGATATCGATGACGATGTCGCGCGCCTGCTGGTGGAAGAGGGCTTCACCTCTCTGGAAGAGATCGCCTACGTGCCGGTGGAGGAGATGCTCGAGATCGAGGAGTTCGACGAGGAAGCTATCGAAGAGCTGCGTGCCCGCGCCAAGGACGAGCTGCTCAACCTGGCCATCGCCTCCGAGGAGGAGCTCGATGGGGTACAGCCGGCCGACGACCTGCTGGAAATGGACGGCATGGAGCGCCACCTGGCCTTCATCCTGGCCAGCCGGGAAATCGTCACCATGGAGGATCTTGCCGAGCAGTCCGTCGATGACCTGCTGGACATCGAAGGGATGGACGAGGAGCGCGCCGCGGCACTGATCATGACTGCCCGTGCGCCCTGGTTCGAAGGA
>PWIZ01000122.1 GCA_003560175.1 Halomonas sp.
ATCTACGAGGTGGTGCCGATCAGCCACGCCATGAGCCAGCTGATCATGAAGAACGGCAACTCCATGGATTTCCATGAGCTGGCCCGCCAGGAGGGCCACCCGGACCTGCGCAGAAGCGGCCTGGTCAAGGCCATGCAGGGATTGACCAGCCTGGCCGAGATCAACCGAGTGACCAAGGATTGACGCCGGAACAGAAGCTCGCACTGATTTCGAAAGCGTCATCGAAAGCCCGGCGCTGACCGTCAGGAACCCAAGGGATACGCACTATGGCAACGGCACAGAAGCTCAGGGATCACCAGAAAACCAAGCTCTACCGCTGGCGATGGACCGGCAAGGGCCCCGCCGGGCGCAAGGTGGGGGGCGAGATCGTCGCCGCCCAGAAGACCGAGGTGGAAAAGATCCTCGGCGGCCAGAACATCATCGTCAAGAACATCCGCCGCAAGGGGGGCTTCGGCGGCGGCATGGGCAAGATCAAGCCCCGGGACATCATGCTGTTCGCCCGCCAGATGGCGACCATGATCCGCGCCGGCGTGCCGGTGCTGCAGGCCTTCCAGGTGGTGGCAGAGAGCATCAAGAAACCGGCCATGAGCGCGCTGGTCCAGGAGCTGATGAACGACGTGGCCGCCGGCGCCAGCTTCTCCGATGCGCTGAAGCGCCACCCCCAACACTTCGACCGGCTGTTCGCCAACCTGGTGGAGGCCGGCGAGCAGTCCGGCTCGCTGGACAGGATGCTCGAGCGGGTGGCCACCTATAAGGAGAAGATCGAGCTGCTCAAGGGGCGCGTCAAGAAGGCGCTCTGGTACCCGGCGGCGGTGATCTCCGTGGGTCTCGGCGTCACCGCCCTGCTGCTGATCAAGGTGATTCCCCAGTTCGAGAGCCTGTTCCAGGGCTTCGGCGCAGAGTTGCCCGCCATGACCCGCATGACCATCGCCATGTCCGAGTTCGCCCAGGCCTACTGGTGGTGGGGGGTGCTCGGGGTGGTGGCCTTCATCTACTTCATCCGCACCGGCATGAAACGCTCCGAGACCTTCGCCTACCGCATGCATGCCATGGCCCTGAAGCTGCCGGTGCTGGGCCAGATCCTGGATAAATCCTCGGTCGCGCGCTACTCGCGTACCCTTGCCACCACCTTCGGCGCCGGCGTGCCGCTGGTGGAGGCGCTGGAGACCGCCGCCGGCGCCACCGGCAACATGGTCTACGAGCGCGCGGTGGCGCAGGTCCGCGAGGACGTCTCCACCGGCCAGCAGCTGGCCTTCGCCATGCGCATGACCGAGCAGTTCCCGGCCCTGGCCGTGCAGATGGTCGGCATCGGCGAGGAGTCCGGCGCCCTGGACGCCATGCTCAACCGGGTGGCGGACTACTACGAGGAGGAGGTCGACAACATGGTCGATACCCTCACCTCGCTGCTGGAGCCCCTGATCATCGTGGTGCTCGGCGTGCTGGTGGGCGGCCTGGTCATCTCCATGTACCTGCCGATCTTCGAGCTGGGCAGCGTGATCTGAGGACAAGCCGGTGGGTGCTGGGCTCAGTGGCCCGAGGGCACTCTGGTGGGAGCTGGGCTCCGCCCGGCGAATGGCGGCGAAGCCGCCCCGCGGCATTACCGGCCTGTGCTGTGGCCTCATCCCTTCGTCGATGCGTCGAACCGCCCGCAAAGCGTGGCTCCCACCAGAAGCAACTGGCATTTGGTGGCAGCCACCGGGCCAACGTCCAATAACTCAAGGAACGCGTTTTGCTGGATCTCCCCCCTTCCCTGCTCTGGCCGCTGGCCGCCTTTATCGGCCTCTGCCTGGGCAGCTTTCTCAACGTGGTGATCGTGCGCCTGCCGGTGATGCTGATGCTGGGCTGGCGGACCGAGGCCCGCGAGGCGCTGGAGCTGCCCACCGAGGAGCAGGTCCGCTTCAACCTGGCCACGCCGCGCTCGATGTGCCCCACCTGCGAGACCGCCATCGCCTGGCACGACAATCTGCCGGTGGTGGGCTGGCTCAAGCGCCGCGGGCGCTGCGCCAGCTGTGGCACGCGCATCAGCCCCCAGTATCCGTTGGTGGAGCTGGCCGGCGGCGCGCTGACGCTCTCTGTGGTGGCGATCTTCGGGCCGAGCTGGCAGGGGCTCTTCGTGCTGGGGGCCTGTCTTTCCCTGCTGGTCATGGCGGTGATCGATCTGCGCACCCAGCTCCTGCCGGATCTCCTCCCCCTGCCGCTGCTCTGGGCGGGGCTGCTCTATCAGCTGCTGTTCCAGCCGCTGCTGCTGCCCAGCGCGGTGATCGGCGCCATGGCGGGGTATCTGGTGCTGTGGAGCTTCTACTGGGCCTTCAAGCTGACCACCGGCAAGGAGGGCATGGGCTACGGCGACTTCAAGCTGCTGGCGGCCCTGGGCGCCTGGATGGGCTGGCAAGCCCTGCCGCTGATGCTGATTCTCTCCGCGGGGATCGGCGCCATCATCGGCATCCTGGTGCAGCTGGCGATACGGCGGCTGCGCGGCGCGCCGATGCCCTTCGGGCCCTACCTGGCCCTCGCCGGCTGGGTGGCCCTGCTGGGTGGCGAACCGCTGATGGCGGTGTATGGGCGGTTTTTCCTGCTGTAGCATTTCGGCAGATTGAGGCTTCGGCTTCGCCGCCATTCGCCCGGCAGAGCCGATCTCCTACCAGTCACTTGAAGCCTTGGCGGTTATCCAGCTGCCGCCAAGGCTGTTCCTTCTGGTGGGAGCCACGCTTTGCGGGCGGTTCGACGCATCGACGAAGAGGCAAAGCCACAACACTGGAAAATCACATTCCCCGGGGCGCGAAGATGCCGGGGGCGTTGCGCCAGTAGCCCATGTAGTCCATGCCGAAGCCGAAGACGTAGCGGTCGGCGACTTCCAGGCTGCAGTAGTCGGCCTTGAGGTCGGGAATCGCCTTTCGGTCGTGCTGCTTGTCCACCAGCACGGCGGTAGAGATGCTGGCGGCGCCGGCCTCGCGGCAGTAGGCGAGGATGGCGGCCAGGGTGGCGCCTTCATCCAGGATGTCATCGACGATCACCACGTGGCGGCCGGCCATGGGCACCTCCGGGGAGACCCGCCAGAAGAGCTCGCCGCCGCGGGTGCCGCCCCGGTAGCGGGTGGCGTGCAGGTAATCCACCTCCAACGGGAAGCCAAGGCGCGGCAGCAGGTGGCCAGTGGTGATCAGGCCGCCGTTCATCACGCAGTAGAAGACCGGCAGCTTCTCGCCGAGGTCGCGGGTGATCTCGGCGGCCATGCGGTCCAGGGCGAGCTCCACGGCCTCCTGGGTGATCAGGCAGTCCGCGTTGTCCATTACCTCGCGCATATCGGCGAGGGACTGGTGAAAATCGGCATCGAGTTTAGGCATGGCAGGGGCTCGCGGTCGAAGTAAAAATCGGGGTAAAAATCGGGGTCAGACCCCTCAGGGAACTTTGCCTCAGAGAACGTCGGGGGCTGACCCCAGAGCCTCGAGGTGGGCGTGGACGCGGCGCCAGCGGGAGAGCGCGGTGAGGGTCGAGAGCTCCGGGCGGGCGCGGGCGTAGCGCAGCCGAGTGAGGCGGCTGGCACCGGGGCGCTCGCGACAGGCATCGAGTACCTCGAGTGCGGCGGCGCGGTCGTTGCAGACCAGCAGCATGTCGCAGCCGGCGTTCAGCGCTGCCAGGGCGCGCTCGCCGGGGGTGCCGGCGGAGGCGGCGCCGGCCATGCTCAGGTCGTCGGAGAAGATCACGCCCTTGAAGCCCAGGCTCTGGCGCAGCATGCCGAGCCAGAGAGGCGAGAAGCCGGCGGGGCGCGGGTCGAAGGCGGAATAGACCACGTGGGCGGGCATGATGCCGTCCAGGTAACCGGCCAGGCGGGTGAAGGGCACCAGGTCGCGCTGGCGTAATGTCTCCAGCGAGCGCGGGTCCACCGGCAGTTCATGATGGGAATCCGCCGCCACGCCGCCGTGGCCGGGGAAGTGCTTGCCCACGGCGACCATGCCGGCCTCGTGGAGGCCGTTGACGAAGGCGCCGGCCAGGGCGGCGACGATCTCGGGGTCGGCGGAGAAGCTACGATCGCCGATCACCGTGGAGATGCCGTCGTCGACGTCGAGCACCGGGGCGAAGCTCAGATCCAGGCCGCAGGCGGCCATCTCCATGCCCAGCAGCCAGCCGGCGTCCTGGCAGAGCCGCCGGGTGATCTCGGGCTGGCCGTCAACGCCCGCCGCCAGACGCCCCATGGCCGGCAGCCGGGTGACACCCTCGCGCAGGCGCTGCACCCGTCCGCCCTCCTGGTCGATGGCCAGCAGCAGCTCCGGGCGCACCCCGCGAATCGCGTTGCTCAGTTCGCGCACCTGCTCCGCGGATTCGGTGTTGCGGGCAAACAGGATCACCCCGCCCACCTCGGGACGCGCCAGCAGCGTGCGCTCCTCCAGGGTGAGGGCGGTGCCTTCCAGGTCGAGCATCACCGGACCGAGGGTCGGGGGCATCTTCGATTCCTTGGTTCTGAACAGACAGGCGTGAAAGGGGCAGAGTTTTTTAGAGGGGCGAAAGTTTAGGGCATCGCTAGCGGGAGTAACAGTCGCCTCTGGCGATCAGGAGCCATTCAGGCCTCCTGGACTGACTGGGGAGCCGGGGCCGTCATCGGGGCCTGCATGGCCGCGACCACCACAGGGCGCAGGCGGCGGATCAGTTCGCGCACCGTCACATGATCCCCATAATCCTTCTCGGCGATATCGCGCAGCGCGTCAAGGCCGGAGAGCGTAAAGATGACGGTGCCGAGCATAAAGTGCAGGCGCCAGAAGCGTTCGGCGTCGGGCAGCTCGGGAGTGGCCTGGCGCACCAGCTCGGTGAAGCGCGTGAAGACGCTGCCATACTCCTCCTGAATGTAGCGGCGCAAATGCCCCTGGGCCTGGCTGTAGGCGAGCCCCAGCAGGCGCATGAAGACCTTGAGGCTGTTGCGCTCGGCGGGCACCTCCAGCACGCTGCGAGCCATGGTCTCGAGCAGCGCCTCGAGGGGGATCACCGCGTCGCCGTAGTGCGCCTGGAGCTCGTCCAGGGCGCGGTGGAAGCGTTCGGTAAAGGGGTCGAGGTAGCGGGAGAACACCGCCTGGATCAGCGATTTCTTCGAGCCGAAGTGGTAGTTCACCGCGGCCAGGTTGACCTTGGCCTTACTGGTGATGGTGCGCAGGGAGGTCTCGGCGAAGCCGCGCTCGGCGAACAACACCTCGGCCGTATCGAGAATGCGGGTAACGGTGTCGGTCTGGGCCATCTGAGGATTCCAATGATAAACAGCTGTTTCAAACATGCACCAATTGTAAGCCAGCCGTGGGCTCAGGCTCAATGCCTACAGAGTAGGAGTGTTTTAAACGCCAATGACCAGTTACCCCCCTGGCTCGCGGCTTCTTGCAAGAAGCGACCACCGCCCGCATTACTGGATGGAACAACATGCTGTATACTTGATCACTAACGCACCCACTCAGTCGCCGCTTTCCGCTTTGGAGGTCGCATGGCACGCCCCCTCACCCAGCGCCAGCAGAACGTCTATGACTTCATCGTCAAGACCATCCAGGACCTTGGCTATCCGCCCACCCGGGCCGAGATCGCCCGGGCCCTGGGATTCCGCTCGCCCAACGCCGCCGAGGAGCACCTGCGGGCCCTCGAGAAGAAAGGCGCCATCCGCATGATCGCCGGCACCTCTCGCGGCATCCGCCTGCCCGCTCCGGAGCAGGAGGCCCTCGCCGAGGGCGATGCCCCGCTCCAGGGGCTGCCGATCATCGGCGAGGTGGCCGCGGGCAGCCCGATCCTGGCCGCCGAGCATATCGACCGCTACTGCCCGCTGCCCCCGGAGTACTTCACCCCCCGGGCCGACTACCTGCTCAGGGTGCGGGGCCTCTCCATGAAGGATGTCGGCATCCTGGAGGGCGACCTGCTCGCCGTGCACCGCACCGAGCGGGTGCGCAACGGCCAGATCGTGGTGGCGCGCCTGGAGGACGAGGTGACGGTGAAGCGCTTCCAGCGCAGCGGTCACGTGGTCACCCTCACCGCCGAGAATCAGGAGTTCGTCCCCATCGAGGTGGACCTGCGCCATCAGGCGCTGGAGATCGAGGGCATCGGGGTGGGCGTGATCCGCGGCGGCAGCGGCCAGGCGCTGGGGTAGGCGCGACACCCCGCGCTTCCCGAGACTGCCCCCGTGAGAAAGATCCTCCACGCCGACTGCGACTGCTTCTTCGCGGCGGTGGAGATGCGCGACAACCCGGCGCTGCGCGAGGTGCCGCTGGCCATCGGCGGCACCTCGGAGCGGCGCGGAGTGATCGCCACCTGCAACTATCCCGCCCGGGCCTACGGCATCCATTCGGCGATGCCCACGGCCCGGGCGCTGCGCCTCTGCCCCCACCTCACCCTGCTGCCCGGCAGCTTCGAGAAATATCGCGAGGTCTCCCGGCAGATCGAGGCGATCTTCCACGAGCTCACCCCCCTGGTGGAGCCCCTCTCCCTGGACGAGGCCTTCCTCGACGTCAGCCAGGTGGAGCGCTTCTCCGGCAGCGCTACCTGGATGGCCCGCTGGCTGAAGGCGGAGTGCCTGGCGCGCACCGGCATCACCCTCTCCGTGGGGGTAGCGCCCAACAAGTTTCTGGCCAAGATCGCCAGCGACTGGGAGAAGCCCGACGGCCTGACGGTGATCACCCCCGACCGCCTGGAGGCGTTCCTGCAGGCGCTGCCGGTGAAGAAGCTGCACGGGGTAGGCCCCGCCACCGGCGCGCGCCTGGACGCCATGGGCATCACCACCTGCGCGGCGCTGCGCGAGGTGCCCATCGAACGGCTGCTGGAGGCCTTCGGCAAGTTCGGCAAGCGGCTCTTCGAGCTGGCTCGGGGCATCGATGAGCGCCCGGTGCGCCTGGAGCGCGAACGCAAGTCGATCAGCGTGGAGAGCACCTTCGCCCAGGACCTGCCCGACCTCGCCAGCTGCCGCCAGGCCCTGGTACCGCTCTGCCAGCGTCTGGCGGAGCGCATCGCCCGCCACGGCCACCCGCCCCTGGCCGGGGTGGTGGTGAAGGTGCGCTTCGACGATTTCAGCCTGACCACCCTGGAGAGCCGCGGCCTGGCCCCCTCCCCCGAGAGCTTCGACCGCCTGCTGGAGCAGGCCTGGGAACGCGGCCGCCGCCCGGTGCGCCTGCTCGGCGTCGGCGCCCGGCTGCTGCCGGAATCGCATCGCCGCCAGCTGACCCTGCCGATCGAGTGAATCAACCTGACGCCCCCCCTACATCCGATAGGTCTTCCCGCTACCACCTAGACTGTTCATTCTGGTGGGAGCCACGCTCCGCGGGGCGAAGGCCGAGCACAGAACGTCGTGCGATAACGCCGTCCGGAGGAAAAATCTGACAACGCCTCTGGCACTCGGCTTACAGTCTGGCCAAGCTTTCCAACCTAACTTTCGGAGAGTGAGAAGGCCGAGGGACTGAAATGTGGAGCGCTATCACACCCATTGCCTGCGGCGCGGTCGCGTCTCTCTTGCCGGGCACTGCTACCTGATTACGATCGTGACTGAGCGCCGCCAACCATGGTTTGGTGAGTACACGAATGCCGCGCACGCGTGCCGCAGTTTCTACGCCGACTCTGTTCGCACCCACGGCGATACTCTGGCGTTTGTGGTGATGCCCGATCACGTCCACTGGCTGCTTCAGGTTGAAGGCAGGCTCTCCGAGGCGGTTCGCATCTACAAGGCGAGGGTGTCATTGGCGCTGGGGGTGAAACCCTGGCAGCGCGGGTTTCATGACCATGGGCTGCGACGCGAGGAGGATCTGCGGGCAATAGCTCGATATATGGTTGCCAACCCTCTGAGGGCCGGGCTGGTAGATAATGTGCTCGACTATTCCTATTGGGATGCGGCGTGGTTGTAGCCATCTTCCAGACTGTTAACACCGCCAGGCGGCTTCGCCGCCATTCGCCCGGCAGAGCCGATCTCCTACCAGTCACTTAAAGCCTTGGCGGTTATCCAGCTGCCACCATGGCCGTTCCTACTGGTGGGAGCCACGCTTTGCGGGGCGAAGAGGCAAAGCCACAACACTGGAAAATCACA